>JAUWLJ010000117.1 GCA_030613705.1 Chloroflexota bacterium | reverse complement strand
CTTGGCAGCGAGCACCCGGTGTCGATCGATGGATTGGATATGCAAGCTGGTGGCGATGTAATCACGGCCATTGATGGAGAACTCGTGGAAGATATGGACGATCTAATCACATACCTTTCCGCTAAAGCTGTAGTTGGGCAGCAGGTTATCTTGACGGTATTGCGTGAGGGTAATCTGGTTGAGGTCAGGGTGCCCCTCGAAGCGAGACCTGCTGAGCGAGTCCAGATTGTGCCTCCCCCCGATGAGGTTAGTGGAGGCGTATGGTTGGGCATAATCGGCTTACCATTGACCCCAGATATCGCGATAGAGATGGCGCTTTCCGCTGAGCAAGAAGGAGTCCTGGTCGTAGATGTTCAACCGGAAAGCCCGGCTGAACAGGCTGGATTGATCGGCAGCGACAAACCGGTGACAATCAATGGTGAAGAGATCTTCATCGGTGGCGATGTGATTGTAAGAGCTGATGGGAATGATGTCGCCACTGTCCAAGAATTGGCAGCCTACCTCCAGGAGGTTGGGGCAGGCGAGCAGGTAACCCTGACAATCCTCCGGGATGGAACACTGATCACCGTCGATGTGGTCCTGGGTGAGAAACCATAGGGAAATCAGAATTGCCAGCTTTCAAGTCTTCTTGAGTAAGACAGATTGGAAAATTCATGAACGTGGGGTTGCCGCCATACATGGCAACCCCGTTATGATTTAAGTCTATCGGACCCGGTTCACGCTTTAGATCCTGAGATCGATCCCTTTCCTCTCGCCAAAAATCTCCTTCTATTCTCGCCAAAAATTTTTTCACCTTGTTTCGAAGTGATTTGGACAAATAATACTTTCCTTGGACTTTAGCAGCATTATAGGTAATTCAAGAATCAAAGTACAGGATTCTCCCGAGATACCAGACTTAATAAACCTTGATTTAGATTAATATCCGTTTATAATCCTGGAGAATTGGAACAATTACCAATCGCTCTTCGTCAATATTGATAGTTAAATCAGATATATTTGACGTAGAAGAACTGGAGAAAAAGTAGAAGATGAATATGAATAAATCAATTCTTGGAATGACACTCTTGATTATGGTGGGGATATTACTGGCAGCTTGTGCTTCGGCAGCGGATTCCGGGCCAGCTGACCAGGAACCGCAGGTCAGTCCAACAGAGAAAGCGATATATGTGGCACCAATATTACTTGACTGCCAGGGTGAGGGTCCCCAAAAATGCATGCTGGTCAAAGAAAATCCGGAAGATGACTATACCCTGTTTTACGATCAGATTGAAGGGTTTGATTATGAAGAGGGTTACGAATATAAAATAGTCGTCAAGGAAGAACAGGTCGAAAATCCACCAGCTGGCGGCTCTTCTCTAAAATGGACCCTGGTCAGGATAGAGAGTAAAGAACCTGTCCCGATCGCGGAGGAAGCGGTGGAAAAAACCATTTATGTTGGACCTGAGTTAGTGGACTGTGTCGGTGTCGCCTCGCAAAAATGCATGCTGGTCAAGGAAAATCAAGATGATGACTATACCCTCTTCTACGACCAAATTGAAGGTTTTGACTATGAAGAGGGTTATGAATATGAATTGGTGATCAAGGAAGAGCAGGTGGAAAACCCACCCGCAGATGCATCTTCTATTAAATGGACCTTAATATGGGTTGAAAGCAAGGAGCCTGTAGCCGAAACTGGTGCAGTCCAATTAGAAGACACAGATTGGGTTCTGGTTTCGTATATGGATCAGGAAATTGTACTGGTTGAGCCGCTGCCCGGGACAAATACAACTGCGCAATTCCAAGATGGTCAGGTGAACGGCAACGCCGGGTGCAATAATTTCTTTGGTGGTTTTGAAGTGGATGGCCACAATTTGAGCGTCGGTCCCCTGGCGTCGACCGAGATGTTTTGCGGTAGTCCGCCTGGTGTAATGGAACAGGAATATGCCTACCTGGCAGCCCTGGGCAGCGCGGCGTCTTTTGCAATAGAGGGGGGGCAATTAGTAATAGCTGACTCAGAGGGTGAGACAGTTTTGATTTACAATGTCGCCGAGCCGAAATCCTTGACTGGAAATTTGTGGCAGGTATTGAGCTACAATAATGGCAAAGAAGCGGTGGTTTCCGTGATCATCGGCACAGAGTTGAACGCGGTTTTCGATGAGGAAGGTCAAATAAGTGGTTCAGCGGGATGCAACAATTACTCAGCGGCCTACGAGGTTGATGGTGAGATGATTAATATCGGTCCTGCCATCACAACTCGCATGGCCTGCAGTGATCCAGAGGGGATCATGGAACAGGAGATGGAATACCTGGCCGCTTTAGAGATGGCGAGCTCTTACCAATTCGAAGACGATCGCCTGATTTTACTGGATTCAGAAGGTCGCCGGGTGATTAATTATCAACTTGCGCGAACCTTCGAGTTATCTGAGACGATCTGGTATTTGCAGAATTACTATGATGGGGGTGAGGAGATCCTACCAACATTAGATGGAACGGAGATCACAGCATACTTTGACGAGGATGGCAACCTGACTGGGTTTGGGGGATGCAACAACTATTCGGGCTCCTATCAAGTCGATGGGGAGAAGATCGAGATTGAGTTGGGACCGCTAACCATGATGTTCTGTGAACAACCGGAAGGAACGATGGAGCAGGAGGCTGCTTATCTTCAAGCCCTTGATTCTGCGACCAGCTACAGGATTCTGGGTGATGCAATGGTGATGCAAGATGGCAACGGTCAAGAAGTACTGAAATTCAAGGCTTCTGATTTGGTTGGTTATGTATGGATGTGGCTGGAGTTCCTGGAGAACAATGACACGATAACCCAACCTGATATCCCGGGGAATTACACCCTCGAATTCCACCCGGATGGTGTTGTCAACCTGCAGGCTGATTGCAACAACGCCAGCGGTTCTTACACCGTTCAAGGAAGCCAGCTGGATATCGAGATCATGGTCACTACTCTGGCTGCCTGTCCACCAGAATCTCTTTCAGAAGAGTATATCCAATTGCTAAATGATGCAGTAGCTTATGTCCGCCAGGGAGAAGTACTTTTCATCGATATCATGATGGATGCAGGAACGATGAAATTCTTCCCGCAATAACAATCATTGACGTTAATGAATGAATAGGGTGATCTTCAACCAGATCACCCTATTTTCTTATCACACGATAATTCTCACCAGCAAATGAACCTGTTCAGAGGGTTAATTTATTGGTGGAACCTTGATTCGTAACCTAATTTAACAAATTTAGCTGGAGCTTTTGATCTTTTTTCTAACGGGATATGTGTCATACTGACAAGTGACACATATCATTTGTCCAAACAGACACAACAACCTATAATTATTAGTAAGAAATATCACAATTATCGATTAGATTTACTTATGGAATGTAAGATATTACTCATGGGTGATAGCTTTGTGATGGAGGCATTATGGCCGGCGACCTCCCTAATTTAAACGATTTGGCGGTCTTTCTCGTGGCCTGTGAGACGAAAAACTTCAGCCAGGCTGGCCGGCAATTACATCTCTCGCAGCCAGCGATCAGTCAAACAATCAACAATTTGGAAAAGCATTTTGGAACCAAGTTGTTCCACCGTCAGGGACGGACTGTGTATCTGACAGAGATCGGACAAGCCCTAAGACCGATGGCACAAGAACTCGTCTTCGCTACACGCCGGATGGAAGAGACAGTCTCGTCTCTGCAAGGTGAGGTGATTGGTGAATTTGAAATCGGATGTTCAACTGCTTCTGGGAAATACCTGCTCCCCAGCCTGATCGCCAGATACAGGCGCAAGTACCCGCTGGTGAGAATTAATGTCCTGGTGACATGTCGTGATTCTGTGATCAAGAAGCTGGTATCCGGTGAGGTTGCGATAGGGGTATCAAGCAGGCGGATCGATCACCGCGATCTCGAATATAGAGACTTCTTTTCAGATGAGGTGATCCTGATTGCCCCTGCTGATCACCGTTGGGCAGATTACCGCCGGGTTTACCCAGATGATCTACTGGATGAACCGATGATCCTGCGCGAGGAGAGCGCCGGAACGATCGAGGTATTGAAGAAAGGACTGCTCGAACATGATATATCCTTTGATATGCTCAATGTCGCCATGGGGTTGGGCGATGCAGAGGCGATCGAAATGGCAGTCGAGGAAGGGATTGGAGTGGCATTCATATCCAGATTGGCGGCGGCGCGCGGCCTGGAATTAGGTCGCATCGTCGAAGTGGAAGTGGAAGGTATGAAGCTCTACCGGAAAATATACCTAGCCCGCAACCAGAGATTTCCGACCAGCCGCGCGCAAAGTGAATTCTGGGATTTCGTTCACCAGCCTGAAGTTGAAATGGTGAATCACATATCCACTCCAGTCCCAAATCCGTGATTTAATCAAACCGGACAATGCAATCTCCATATTTCTCGCTGATTCTTTTCTTTTACGGTCTGGCATTCTTCAGTATGGGACTGGCGATCATGCTGGAATTAGCGCATGGATCAGAGCAGCGTTTACGCCATGCTTTTCGTCCCTTAGCAGTCTTTGGGATATTACATGGTGTTCATGAATGGCTGGATATGTGGGAGCTGCAGGGAATCCTGCCTGGTCAAAACGCCTATCCAGTACTGTGGGGGATGATTGATTTAGCTATACTGGCTTTCTCGTTTCTTTCTTTAGCTGCGTTCGGGGTATTTTTAATTGCCAGAAGTGAACAAGCGCAACGTTACAGCTTATTGGCCCCCTTGGTCATGATCGCATTGTGGGGACTTGGAATGTTGATCATCAGGAGCAGATACCCTCTCGAACTGGATTTAATCCATGTCGCCCATGCCTGGACTCGCTATGTCTTAGCTGTTCCCGCTGCTTTATTGGCATGTGTCGGATTGATCGTGCAACAAAGAGAATTCCGCCGGGCTGGTATGTCGCAGTTTGGCCGGGATAGTCTGTGGGCGGCAATCGCTTTCCTGTGGTATGGCTTCGCCGGGCAGACTTTCCCGATGGAAAGTCCCCTACCCCCTTCCAATGTGATCCACCAGGAATTGTTCTACCAATTGTTTGGATTTCCAGTGCAATTATTAAGAGCCATCGCGGCAGTATTTGCAGCGTATTTTATAATTCGGGTACTGCGATCATTCGAAGTGGAGACTCGGCGCAGGATAGCCGAATTACAAACAGCCCGTTTGGAGGAAGCGCAGAGAAGGGAGGCTCTGCGTGGTGAGATGCTGCGCAGGATTGTAGCTGCACAGGAGGCCGAGCGCCAACGCATTGCCAGGGAGCTGCACGATGAAACGGGTCAAGCTTTGACGGCCATTGGATTGGGACTGCGCGGTGTGGCTTCTTCAATCCGGAATGACGCTGATATGTCGACCGTGAACCTGCGGCAACTTGAGCAGTTAGTCGAACATTCTTTGCTGGAGCTGCAGCGATTGATCGCTGACTTACGACCTTCTCACCTGGACGATCTTGGATTGGGGGCTGCACTACGCTGGTATGCTGGAGAGATCGAAAAAAGACTACCCCTAAAACTGATCGTTTCAGTGCGTGATGAAAAACCCGATTTATCCATGGATATGAAAACCACTCTCTTCCGCATAACCCAGGAGGCTTTGACCAATGTGATCAAACACAGCGCTGCGAATCAGGTCAAGGTTCTCTTGACTTATACAACGGAAGGTGTTCTATTAGAGGTCATTGATGATGGTGTGGGTTTCGATCCTGCGGCTATGCAATCCACAGTGAGACCTTCTTGGGGTTTGATCGGTATGCAAGAACGGGCAACTTTATTAGGAGGCACATTCGAGATCGCCTCTATCCCAGGTTCGGGTACCCGCGTAAATGTTTACATCCCTTATAGAGAGATTGAGGAATCAGACAATGAAGATCCGCTTGTTGTTAGTTGATGACCATGCTGTGGTGCGGACTGGCTTGCGCATGCTCCTTGAAGGAGAGAGCGATATTGAAATTATTGGTGAAGCAGACAATGCCAGTGATGCCCTCAACCAGATTTCGCAGCTGAAACCGGACGTGGTTATAATGGACATTGGTCTCCCAGATATGTCTGGGATCGATGCCACAAGGAGAATTAAACAACTAGCACCTGCCACTGCGGTAGTGGCTCTAACGATCCATGAGGATGAGGAATATTTCTTCAAAATGCTGGAGGCAGGCGCATCGGGTTATGTTCCGAAGAGAGCAGCTCCAGAAGAACTGCTGACAGCAATCCGTGTCTCTGCCCTGGGAGAGGTCTACCTCTACCCATCTTTGGCTAAGCTGCTGGTAAAGGACTACCTGACACAATCACTCCATCCTAAAAACCAAGCCAAATTAAATGGATTAACTCCCCGAGAGAACGAAGTACTCACGTTGCTGGCAGATGGGGATAGCAATGCCGATATCGCCGAACAGCTGAGTATCAGCCCAAAAACCGTCGCCAGACACCGCGAGAATATCATGGGGAAATTAAATCTGCATTCACGAACAGAGCTGGTGAAATATGCAGTCCGCAAAGGGATTATCCAACCATAGGATGACTTTTTAGCTATATTCATTAGGAGTTACGCAGTTCATGTCATTGTTTACTCCAGCGTTCTTTCCTGGGTCGAGGAGCTCGCGACGAGAAATCCCTGAAAAGACTGCTTACAAGACATCGCTCCTTTTGTCGCTCGCCCCACACAGTGTGCGGGACAGGCCC
>JAUWLJ010000204.1 GCA_030613705.1 Chloroflexota bacterium | reverse complement strand
GGCGAATTCATAACTTCATTGAAGAACACCATGGGACAATGATAACCCGCTACCAGTATGCCAAAGCTGTTGAAGCTGCTGATGGCGATGAAAACCTGGGGGACAAAAGGCAGTTTAGCTATCCTGGGCCCAGGCCTAGGTCCCGTGAGACAGCGATCTTGATGCTGGCAGATGGTACTGAAGCCAGAGTCCGAGCAGAACGACCCGCGGATGAAAATGAACTTCGCAAGGTGGTCAAAAGTGTCGTCGAACGTCGCTTATCTTCGGGTCAACTCGACGAAACTGATCTCACATTGCGCGATCTGGATGAGCTGATCGACTCGTTCACCACAACTCTGCGGGGGATATACCACCCCTGGCTTGTATACCCGGATGCCAAAAAAGAGATGCCACCAAAGAGTAAAGAGATTCCTACTGTTCCCATTGTCTCAAGAAAATCATCTGACGTATCAGCCAACCCGCGCTCGGATTCTTGAATGACAGTTTTCCTTGATTTTGCTGAATTCTATGCAGATTTATTAGACCATTCTCAAATTGAAAACTGCGTATTATCAACTCTTGAATTCCAGGGGGTTTCAACCGATACTGATCTCTCCATAATAATTGTCAATGATCCCCGCATTCAACAACTCAATCAAGAATTTATGGGCATTGATGCTCCAACGGATGTCTTGGCATTTCCTGCAGGACACCTTGATCCGGATACAGGACGCGTTTACTTGGGAGATGTGATAATTTCTCTTCCACAGGCAAAAAATCATGCAGATCAGGCCGGGCATTCATTGGCAGCGGAAATTAATTTGTTGGTCGTTCATGGAGTTCTTCACTTGCTTGAGTACGATCACGATGAGCCTGATGGAAAAGCAGAGATGTGGTCAGCTCAAACACAAATTTTGACCACTCTTGGTGTGAGAATTAATTCGCCTGAACTTTCATAGTAGCCTTATGGGTAATCTATGATCCATTTTCTCAAGACACGGGCTAAATCCTTCCGCTATGCATTCGTCGGGTGGTGGTTTGTTATCCGCACCCAGAGAAACGCCTGGATACATGCCATCGTCAGCATAGCTGTAATCGTTGTTTCCATCTGGTTGCGATTAAATTCACAGGACTGGGCAATTATCATTATCGCCATCGCCATGGTGTGGACCGCTGAATTTATCAATACAGCCCTTGAAGCTGTCGTCGATTTAACCAGCCCAGAACAACATGATTTGGCAAAGGTGGGCAAAGATGTTGGGGCAAGCGCAGTGCTGATCGCGGCCGGTTCCGCTGCAATCATCGGTTTCTTAATCTTGGGACCTCCACTGTGGGAACGATTCAGCCATTTATTCAGGTAGTATTTCAAGCTACAGAAAATAATCTTATCTAACGAGGTCAGCCATGACAGATCTATCATTTTCATTTGGTACCGTTGGTTCTCCCAAGTCAACCCCAAAGAAACCAGGGGGCAGCGTTGGAGGAGTACTGCACAGCGCTGAACTTGGCTTGTTTAGTCTTGAACTCGGTTGGGTGCGCTCCGTTCGTGTTTCTGAGAAAACTTGCGCTCTAATTAAGTCTACCGCTGAAGAAAATGGCGTCTCGATCAGCGTGCATGCTCCCTATTTCATCAATTTGAACGCCGATGACGAAGAGTGGCCAAAATCTCGCAAACGCCTCATGGATGCAGCATATTATGGCAATTTGGCCGGCGCTACAGATATCGTCTTTCATCCCGGTTCCTATTTCCAGCATCCCCCAGAGGAAGTATTGCCGATCGCAATTCAGCGATTACAAAATTGTATTGAGGAACTGCGCGCTGGAAAAAATGAGGTGATCTTACGACCAGAAATCATGGGGAAATCCGCTATGTTGGGTTCGTTGGATGACACGCTAAAGATGAGCCAGGCAATGGAAGGCGTCCAACCCTGTTTAGATGTGGCTCACCTGTTTGCCCGACCGGGCGATGGCTCCATTAATTCTTACGATCAATGGACCCAAACTTTGGAAGATTATGGTAATGCGCTGGGAGAAAATTCTCTCAAGAATCTGCACATCCACATCTCAGGTATTGATTATGGAGAGAAAGGGGAAAAAGAACACCTTCCGTTGGATGAATCCGAATTTGATTATGAAGTCTTTCTAGAAGCTCTGAACGATTTTGATTGCCAGGGTCGCATCTTATGCGAAAGCCCAATCCTCGAAGAGGATGCGCTTAAATGTAAACAAACCTGGTGTGAGATCAGCCAAGAAGACTGTGATGGATAGCTTGAGGAAAGGAGATTAGCGAATCTGGTTGAAATTAATTAAGATCAGGTTTTTATCACAATCGGAGAAAGTATCAAAATAAATTTGTTCGGAAAGTGGCAGCATTGCTTGATCTAATAACTGGACCCACAAGGTTTGGGTTGATTCAATAGGTTCCTCTCCCAGCTGAAACTCATCCCCCCCTGGTCCATAAGTCGACACCATCCCAATCATGCCCAGATTATCAACCAGCTCACCATTCAGCGTTCCCCCCAATTGAACCAGCAAACCCTGCTCAATCGGTGCACCAGTCAGGTCAAAGGCGCGCCCTCCAACACCCATCCATTTACAACCTAGTTCTGAATGCCCTATATTGTTAAGTGCCACAGGGTCACCGGGGTGAAGCACAAATGGCATCCCATCAGTTGGTGTGGGCGTCGCCTGACCATCGCCAGGTGTGTCAGTTGGTAAGAGTGTTTGAGCAGGAATTTCTACCGTCGCAGTTACCGCCGGTTGAGTGTTCGTTGGCACTGCCGTATTTGTTGGCTGAGGCGTCTGGGTTGCTGGATCAGTAGGAGCTGGGGTCCAGGTTGGTGGAAGAACACTCTTGGGAGTCGGGGTTGCTGTCGGGAACTCCGCCTCAACTGGTAGAGTCGGTGGGGGATAGGGGTTAAAGGAGTTTTGCGGATTGATCATGAACAAACCGAGTACAACGCAAACACAGAATGTCATGAGCAGCACAATTACTGTGAGGATATTCCAGATTACAGCTGCGCTATCTCTGGCCGGCTGTAGTGCTTCATCCGAATAATCAAAAGAGTCCATGGGTCACTCACCTTACTGAAGAGACAGAATAACAATATTGCTTTGCTCGCGCTGCATTGCAACCCAATTCCGCAATGCATTTTCCTGCCAAACCAAGCGCGCTTCAGGGCTTAATGGGTGGGCGGGATCTTTTTCCACTATCTGGATAATATGATATCCCACTGAGGTCTCAATCACTGACGAATATTCTCCAGCCGCCAGATTGAAAGCAGCCTCTTCAATCGCTGGATGGGGCAAGAAATCCCTCGGGAACCAACCTAGTTCGCCCTGGCTTACCGGTTCATAGCTTGCTGCTAAGGTTGCAAAATCCTTGCCAGATTCGAGCTCCACAAGGACCTGATCCGCTTGATCTGAATTAAAAAGCAAGATCTGACGAACAAACACTTGTTCAGCGGATCGGGGCACTTCTGCAAGGATTTTATCTCTCATCCAGGCTCCCATGATCGACCTTCTCAAAGATTGATTGAAACTTTGTTGAGAATATCCATTTTCAAGCAGCCAATTTCCAAATGAAATGTCTCCCCCTGCAGCAGCGATCAAATCATCCATTCGTGCCTGTAATATCTCTTCATCCACCACTAAATTATTCTTCTCAGCAGCCTGAGCAAACAGGACCTGGGTGATTAAATCTTCCAGAACGAACATAGCTGCGTCCGTTTGATCTATGGATGACTCATTTTCTTGCGCTGAGAGATAGCGGCTCAGCTCTGCCTCGTACTCCTCCAGCGTAATCCCAACTCCGTTAACCATGGCTGCCATCGGGATTACAGTCGCAGTTGGCGGGATTGAGGTCTGGGTGATTGTTGGGACGGGCGAATCAATCGGCGTAACAGTAGGCGTAGCAACCTGCTCGATCTCACCACAAGCTGAGATCAACCAAATAACTGACAACAGAATTATAACTCTACCCAAGGAAGCCGATGAAGAATTCATGCCGGCTAAATTATACTCGCCTCCAGACACATTTTCTGATGGGATTCGAGATATCTCCACAATCGACATGGTTATTTTGCCCAGATGAGGATAAAATAACTGCAGGAGTAAAACTTTGTCTCATCGATTCTTTCACTATCTATTCTGCAGTGTATTCCACTTACTTTTTTTTCTATTTACCAGGGTTAGGGTTAATGGAAGAGAAAACATTCCCACAAAAGGGGGATATATCGCAGCAGCAAATCACTTAAGCATAGTTGAAATACCCCTGGTTTATTGTTTACTCAATCGGTACGACACCACTGGTTTAATCGCCAAAAAACACCGGAAAAACCCGTTCTTTCGCTGGTTGATCAACGCATTGGATGGGATCTGGCTGAACAGGGAAGAAATCGATACGCGAGCCTTGAGAGCTGCCCGTGACCACCTAAAAGGAGGCGGCGTTCTTGGTATCGCCCCTGAAGGTACCCGCAGTGAGACAGGTGCGCTTCTTCAAGCGAAAACCGGTGTTGCTTTCCTGGCCGACCAAGCTGATGTCCCGATTCTACCTGTGGCGGTATCCGGAACATGGCAAATCACAACTGAGATTCTCACACTGCGCCGCCCGGTGATCAACGTAAACATTGGTGAAACTTTTCCCCTGCCAAAAGTTGATCGCAAAGAGCGCGATAAAGATCTGAAGCGAAACACCGATGAGATCATGTGTCGACTGGCTGCCCTGCTGCCCCCTGAGAATCGCGGTGTTTACGCCGATCATCCAAGAGTACTCGAATTACTCCAACTTCAAGCAAATCACCGACCATAATTCTTGATCATTCCTAACTTGCAATCCCTTGACAGGGTTATGGTTTTTGCAGATAATTAGATTATCTTTTAACATTGAACAGCGATGACGGAGAAAAGTAAGCCAACAAAAACTGACAGGGAAGTGCGGGGCTCTGACTGAGACCCCCACCCAGTGAATGTTGACTGAAGTTCCCTCCTGAGCTGCCCAGGGGAACGATCGATATCGATCCAGTAGTTTGGGCCGCTGTCCCAGCGTTATCCCGGGAAGCCAATCGCGAACTATTGCTTTTTGTCGTTGAGTGGACCATTTTTT
>JAUWLJ010000223.1 GCA_030613705.1 Chloroflexota bacterium | reverse complement strand
CACATAGCAGTTTATATTTACACTTAGCAGGTCTCACTAATTCATAACTCGAGTCATGGAACTAAAATGAAAAGATTACCCATTACAACCTGGAGTGTGTTCTCAATTCTGGTCTTAACCATCGGAGCAACCTGGATTTGGCTAAGTGTGATACCACTGAGCAGCACCACCCAGGGCGACATCCCTGCACCGCAGGAAGGTTTTCTGGCCCCTGATTTTAGGCTGGCACCATTTGGGAGAGAAGGATATACATTATCGGAGTTGCGAGGCCAACCCGTTCTGATCAACTTCTGGGCCAGCTGGTGCCCTCCCTGCAGATCTGAAATGCCAGCCATCCAGAAAGTATATGAGGAATTTCAAGATCAAGGTTTTGTTGTTCTAGCTGTAAATTCAACTCACCAGGATAACCTGGGAGATGCGATTACATTCGCTCAAATTCGGAAACTTACATTTCCGATTCTGCTGGATAAGGATGGATCAGTCAGCGATCTCTATGAAGTGCGCTCACTACCGACCACATTTTTTGTCGATCCACAAGGAATTATTCAAGAGGTTGTTATCGGTGGGCCGATGTCTGAAGCTCTGCTGCAAATCCGGGTTGAACAGCTCATGGAACAGTCTCCATAATGTTTCCTATATTCCAAATCGGTCCCGTTGCCCTCCAGGTTCCCGGTCTGGTACTCCTGGCAGGTCTCTGGATTGGGCTTACTCTCTCTGAACGTCGCGCCCGCCGGCGTGGTGAGGACCCAGGTCATTTGTACAATCTGGTCTTCATTTCACTGATTGCTGGTGTGATCGGTGCGCGGCTATCTTATGCTGCGACATATCCCAATGCCTTCACTACCGATCCAAGGAGTTTGGTGTCACTCAATCCCGGATTGCTTGATCCGTTAGCCGGCGCTTTGATCGCAGCTGCAGCTGCTGCTATATACTTATTCCGAAAAAATCTTCCCCTTTGGTCAACCCTAGATGCTCTCACACCGTTATTTGCGGTTATGGGCATCGCCATCGGAATTTCTCATTTTGCATCTGGTAGTGCCTTTGGCATCCCAACTCAGGTCCCATGGGGGATTCAGCTTTGGGGAGCCACTCGCCATCCGACCCAGATTTACGAGATCATGTTGGCGGTCTTCACCCTGATCGTTATAATGTTTCTCGATAGAACATCATGGAGTCTTACCCCCGGCAATATTTTCTTGTCCTTCATTTCTCTCTCTGCTGTTGCGCGGCTTTTTTTGGAAGGCTATCGGGGAGATAGTATCCTGCTCGATAGTGGCTTTCGCATCGCGCAGATTATCTCTTGGTTGGTATTAGCCGCCTGTCTTGTATTGCTGGGCAGGCACATCCAACGGAACAGCTTGGAAAATAAGATCGTGAAATGAAAATTAAAATACCTATTGGAAAGGTAATCCTGCTCTTTATTTCCATGACGTTGGCAGGCTGCTTGGGTATCGAAGAAAGGATCATCCTCCCCACAGAAACAACGCTTCCTACCTCTACCAGCCCTCCGACCCAGACTCCATTACCTTCGGCTACCATTACATCCCTACCGTCACCGACACCATCTCAAACCCCTTTACCATCCCCTCCGCAGGAAGCACCGGTCCAAGTCATCCCCTTGACAGGTCCCATTGCCTCACCAGATGCCCAGATTTCAGGGATGGCCTGGTACGGTGACACATTGGTAATTCTTCCCCAATATCCAGAAAAAATTTTTCCCAAAACTGGTGCCGCGTCAGTTTTCGCTTTATCCAAACAAGATATTCTTGATTACTTATCAGGCTCTCTCATCGGTCCCCTGACTCCATTTAGGCTTTCTTTTCAGGCTCCAAACTTTGCCGCCCAAATCCCAGGATATGAAGGATTTGAGGGGATCGCGTTCGACGGTGAACTGGTATTCCTAACAATTGAAGCGAATCATCAAGGCAGCATGCAAGGGTTCTTGATCAGTGGGGAGATCCAACCTGATCTAAACCAAATTCGACTCGATCCCACCTCACTTACAGAAATCCCCCTCCCGGTCCAAATATTCAACTACGCATATGAGACTCTTCTTATTGCTGATGGTCAAGCCCTTACGATATTTGAAGCAAATGGGACCGAACTTAATCCAAATCCCAGTGCTTTCTCAATCGAGAGATCTTCCTTGACCCCTAGTTTAGTTGAATTCAGTAATATCGAATATCGCCTCACAGATGCCACTGCCCTTGATGAAAATGGACGCTTTTGGGTAATGAATATATTCATGCCGATTGAATTCTGGCTTTATACAGATTCTGATCCATTATTCGAAAAATACGGACAAGGTGAGACACACTCAGAACACATGAATGTCGAACGCATGCTAGAATTACAATATGATGGTGAAAGTTATTCCCTAACGGAGAATGAACCTGTTCAGCTCGAATTGATCGATGAGTTCAACTCTCGCAATTGGGAAGCTCTTGTAATTCTGGAGGATATGGGATTTCTGGCTATGACGGACACATACCCAGAAACCATCCTAGGGTTTATACCCTTTCTTGAAAATTAATCTATTAGTGCAAACGTAGACCATAAACCTAAATAAAAATCTTAGAAGGAGAGGATTCCATGACAAAAGAAATTGGATTTGAGGTACGATTAAGCCAACCCTATGATAAAGCTCTGGAAAAAACAAAAGAAGCATTAATTGCCGAAGGATTTGGTGTGCTCACATCGATCGATGTCAAAGCAACGATGAAGGAAAAGTTAGACGTCGATTTCCGTCCATACTCAATACTTGGCGCCTGTAATCCCCAATTAGCTCACCGTTTGCTCACCCAAGAGGCTGTTGCCGGTTTGTTGTTGCCTTGCAATGTCACTGTTGAGGCAGAAGACGACCATACTTCAATTGTACGTATTGCCAATCCACAGGTGATCCTCGGTGTCGGTTCCCTGGAGCAGAACCCGGAAATATCTGCTGTTGCTCAGGAAGCTCGTACCATATTGGAGCGTGTTGCTGAGGCTCTGTTATCCACATGACGCTCGCAGGAAGGAAAGTGCTCATTACGGGAAGTGGTGTACGGATCGGTCGTGCCATGGCATTGGCGATTGCCCAGGCTGGCGGAGATCTCATTCTGCACTATAACCGCTCTCGTCAACCTGCCGAGGAACTCAAGTCGGAAATTCAATCAATAGGACATCAGGCGTCGCTTGTCCAGGCTGACCTTGCTGATCCAGAAAGCACCGTTCATCTGATTTCTCAGGTTCGTCGCCTGGCGCCCCTCTACGCTTTGGTGAACAGCGCGGCGATCTTCGCCCCTTTGGACCTTCCATCAACAACCTTAGAGGCTTGGGAACAACACTTTACGGTTAACTTGACAGCTCCATTCTTGCTCAGCCAATCATTTGCATCGTTAATTGATCCGGATGGACAGGGTCGCATTGTCAACATTCTCGATTGGCGTGCGTTGCGTCCTGGCATCGATCACTTTCCATACACAATTTCAAAAGCAGCGCTAGCAGCCTTGACTCAATCTCTAGCAGTCGCCCTCGCTCCAAGTATTACTGTTAATGGTCTTGCCTTCGGAGCGATACTACCTCCTAGTGATGGCGCGGCAACAGGTAACATTTTAGACAATGTCCCAGCTGGTCGTTGGGCGAATCTTGAGGAGGTTGGCGAGGCATTGCTCTTTCTTCTCGAAGGTCCCAGCTACATCACCGGCGAAATAATCCATCTGGATGGAGGACGGCACTTAATTTAAACACTGGTTTTGGAGAATTTAGCTTTTATAGATTTGAAGAGGAGATTTGCATGGATCAGATTTTCATCAAGGATTTGTTGGTGCGTGGAATTATTGGCATTAATGATTGGGAGCGCGAAAAACCGCAAGACATTCTCATCAATATCATCATCTCCGCCGATTTAACACAAGCAGGCGAGACTGACGACATTTCATATAGCATTAATTACCGAACAATTGCTAAAAAAGCTCAATCCAGAGCGGAAACTGCTCAACGCCTCACCGTGGAGGCTTTAGCGGCAGATATCGCTAATATTTGCCTTGAAGAGCCTGGAGTCATGAAGGTTCATGTCAAGGTAGAAAAACCAAATGCTGTTCGTTTTGCTCGTTCAGTAGGGGTAGAAGTTGAGCGCAGTAGAGAGTAAAGAAATCCATCAAGTCGTTGTCGGAATTGGTTCAAATATTTCCCCCGCGGAGAATCTGAAAAGTTCTCTGTACTTGCTCGGCAGGTTGGTCCCCATCGAGGCTGTTTCTAGTGTGTGGCAGACAACCGCCTTGGGTTCTCCGGGTCCGGATTTCCTCAATGCTGCTGCACTCATTTCAACTCAATTACCTATTGCAGAATTACGAAACGATATCTTACGCCCGATAGAAAACATGTTAGGTAGGGCTCGCACAAAAGATCCCAATGCGCCGCGCACCATTGACTTAGATATCTTGATATATGATGGTCAAATATTAGATCAGGAGCTTTGGAATTATGCTCACATGGGCGTGCCGGTTGCGGAGATCTTACCGACTTACACAGATCCCCTCTCAGGCGAACAGGCGATCGTGATCGCCGAACGCCTTCGAAAATCATTCGCGATCAAAAAATCTTCTTTAGAACTTCATCGGACTAGCCCCACGCGAGATATTGTCTAGAAACTCTTGTCGCGTCGCAAGGCTGGTTCTAAATGCACCTAACATTGTTGAAGTC
>JAUWLJ010000235.1 GCA_030613705.1 Chloroflexota bacterium | reverse complement strand
GCCATAGCCTGTATCGCAGGTCCAACTGGATTACTCTCGAGCAGCGAGCGGGTCGATGGCTACCGGCAGGCGTTGGAGTCTGCGGGTATCCTCTATGACCCAAAATGGGTTGTGGAAGGTGATTTCCAGTATCAGAGTGGTTATTCAGCGGCAAAAATACTGTTTCATCACAAACCTTCACCCACGGCGATTTTTGCCTGTAATGACTTGATGGCGATCGGCGCCTATCGATTTACCCATGAGAAAAACCTGCGCGTCCCAGAGCAGCTCTCCATCGTTGGTTTTGATGATGTCCACCTGGCCGTATATACCAATCCGCCGCTCACCACCATCCGCCAGTCTAAGCGCGAGATGGGTGCTCAAGCTGCCAAATTACTGCTGGAACGAATTGCTCAGCAAGATTTGGAACCACGCCAGGAGATATTAGATACGGAGTTAGTAATCCGTGGTTCGACAGCAGTAGTTCTCCAACCAGCATGGGAAATGAACTCATGACTGCACGCATCACTATCGTCGGCAGTTTAAACATGGATCTGGTGATCAGATCTCCTCGAATCCCCCAACCAGGGGAAACCATCATCGGAAGTGAATTTCAAACTGTCCCAGGCGGCAAAGGAGCCAATCAGGCTGTTGCAGCTGCACGCCAGGGTGGCCAGGTAACCATGGTGGGAAGGGTAGGAGAGGATACATTTGCGGATGCTCTTTTGGAAAACTTAGCCTCAGCGGAGATTGATGCGACTTTTGTTCATAGGGATAAACAAGCAGCCAGCGGTGTGGCTTTGATTGTGGTGGACGATCATGGTGAGAATATCATTGTCGTAGCCTCTGGGGCAAATATGCGCATGACTGAAAAAGATGTCGAAGCTGCTGAGGCAGCCATCGCTGATTCAGATGTGCTGCTCTTACAGCTGGAAGTTCCTTTGCCAGTTGTCAAGCGTGCCGCGCAGATCGCCCAATCGCATAGCGTAACTGTGGTTCTCAATCCCGCGCCAGCCCGCGAATTACCCCCGGATTTGCTCGCCTCAGTGGACGTGCTGGTACCGAATGAGAGTGAAGCTGCCCTGTTAACTGGGCTTCCGGTTGGGAGTCAATCTGAATTAGAAAAAGCTGCCTCAAAGATCTTAAACTCGGGAGTCAGATCTGTGGTGATTACCCTTGGAAAGAGGGGTGCATTCCTTGCCAGTGCTGACTACAAATCGAAGATATATGAAGCTTTTTCAATTCAACCAGTGGATACAACTGCTGCTGGGGATGCTTTTGTGGCTGGTTTAGCGGTTAATTATGCAGCTGGGAAAACCCTTCCAGATGCGATTCGCTGGGGTAACGCTGCGGGTGCTGTGGCTGCCTCGCGGTTCGGAGCTCAAACTTCCCTGCCAAAGCGGAACGAAGTTCAAGAACTGCTCAATGGGGGTAAACCCGAAAATATTTTTGGGAGAGAAGCATGAAAAAGATCGGAACTCTCAACCAACCGCTTTCGGAAGTCATCGCTGGTATGGGTCACATGGATACGCTTGTTGTTGCTGATGCCGGTTTACCGATCCCTCTGCAGACTCAACGCATCGATCTGGCTCTGACACGAGGCACTCCAGGATTTCTCGAGACATTGCGGGTAATCTTGGAAGAATTACAGGTGGAGCGAGCTATCGTCGCCGAAGAAATGATATCCACTAGCGCAAAGATCTACGAGCAGCTGCAGGAGATGCTCCCGGAGATACCCATCGAAGCCATCTCACACGCAGAATTTAAAAACCGCACAGGCTCTGCGCGAGCAGTTGTGCGCACTGGGGAGTTCACCCCTTATGCTAATATTATCCTGGTAGCTGGGGTAGTTTTCTAATGACCTGGACTCTTGTACCCCGGAGAATCTGCCAGTGAGAACAGCCCGTCTGCGCGAATTTTTACAGCGTTATGGATTGGTAGTTTCCTTTTTGCTTTTATGTCTTGTGCTGAGCTTGCTCTCAGATCGCTTTCTGACTGTTGGCAATCTGACGAATGTATTACGGCAATCCACAATCAACCTGATCATTGCGATCGGCATGACTTACGTCATTCTAACGGCTGGTATTGATCTCTCGGTCGGGGCAGTATTAGCCCTCTCGACGGTGGTCACAGCAGATTTGCTTCAGCGAGGAGTTCCGATATTGCCGACCGTTCTGCTGGGCTTAACCCTGGGTGGAGTACTGGGAATGGCCAGCGGCTTGTTGATCTCCAGGGTTAAAGTGCCGCCCTTTGTCGCAACTTTAGGGATGATGACTGTCGCCCGTGGGCTTGCGCTGACCTACACACAAGGGCGACCCATCACCGGCTTACCGGATGCGTTCAGGTACATCGGCACTGGATTCCTCGGTCCCATCCCCATGCCGATTATCGTCGCAGCAGTGGCATTTCTAGCTGGTTATGTATTGTTGACTCGCACACGGATGGGCATGTATATCTATGCATTGGGAAATAACCCGGTAGCAGCGCATTACACAGGTATTGCTACCAGCAATTACATCACATTCGTTTATGTCCTGGCAGGCGCTCTAGCTGCCCTGGCAGGGATGATTCTGGTCGCCAGGCTGGATTCTGCGCAGCCTACTGCTGGCATCAGCTATGAATTTGATGCCATCGCCGCGGTGGTCGTTGGGGGGACCAGCTTCGCGGGTGGAGAAGGCAGCTTAATGGGGACATTGTTGGGCGTGTTGGTCATTTCCGTACTTAACAATGGCTTAAACCTGCTCAATGTCTCTTCGTTTTACCAGCCAGTTGTCACTGGCGTTGTGATCGCACTTGCCCTGCTGCTTTATAAGGCCTTGGATAAATGAATTAATCTGTCTAGAGGTGAAGGAAAACTTTTCACTCTATCCTTATGTAAAACCAGTTTTGGAGATAAAATCGTTCGAGGTTATCAGATAAGAATCTGGAAGGAGGTAAGAACAATAAAGAATTTGAAACTTAATAAAAATTCCACATTTTTAAGTCAATCTTACTCAATCAGGAGGAGTAAAAATGTATCAAGAAGAACAGGTTAGTCCAGAAGAAGAGCAGATTCCTGAGGGTGAAACCACAGAATCTGCACCCCCAGAGGGAGCTGTCCCACCCGGAGAAACACCCCCTGAAGAAACACCTCCCGAGGAGGGCGCCAGCCGCACCTGGTTATGGGTGCTGCTGGCAGTCATTGGTGTTCTGATCATCTTACTCGGATATCTGGCTTTGCGACCCTCCGGAGAAGAGAGCTACAAGATGGGTTTGTCCCTCTCCACGCTCAACAATCCCTTCTTCGTGACTTTGAAAGAAGGCGCTGAAGAAGCAGCTAACAAAGCCGGAGTCGAACTGATCGTTGTAGACGCCCAGGATGATCCAGCCAAAGAAGCCACCAATATTGAAGACCTAATCCAGCAAGGGGTGGATGCCATCCTGGTCAATCCGACCGATGCTGATGCGGTGGTACCTTCCATCCAGAAAGCCAATGAGGCAAATATCCCAGTCTTTACCATAGACCGCGGGGCCAGTGGCGGCGTGGTGATCTCTCACATCGCCTCCGACAATATTGCTGGTGGTATGGTGGCCGGCAAGTTCCTCTGCGAAGCATTAGGCGGTGAAGGCAAGGTTGTCGAGTTGGAAGGCATCGCTGGTACTTCAGCTGCCCGGGATCGTGGTAATGGATTCAACACCTATATGAGCAGTGAGTGCTCTGGTGTAGAAATTGTTGCCCGCCAGACGGCCAATTTCAACCGCGCCGAAGGTTTGACCGTTTTCGAGAACATTCTGCAAGCACAGCCAGAAATCAACGGTACCTTTGCCCATAACGACGAGATGATCCTGGGCGCAATCGAAGCTGCTGAGGCAGCTGGGCGAGCCGCGGAAATCATCTTTGTCGGCTTTGACGCTGTCGATGATGCTGTCGCCGCGGTTGATGCTGGCAAATTGGCTGCCACCATCGCGCAACAGCCAGCAGAGATGGGCCGACTCGGTATTGAGACCGCGGTAGCCTATCTCGATGGCGATACTGTTGAACAATACATACCAGTTGACCTGTCCCTGGTTTCCGGAGATGTATCTCCCCCCGAACCGGAACCTACAGAGGTAACCTTGGGACTTTCACTGTCCACGCTCAACAATCCTTTCTTTGTCACGCTAAGGGATGGTGCGCAGGCAGCAGCGGATGCTGCGGGAGTCAAGCTGATCGTAGTTGATGCTCAGGATGATCCAGCCAAAGAAGCTACCAACATGGAAGACTTGATTCAACAAGGTGTCAGTGTCATCATGGTCAACCCGACCGATGCTGATGCTGTTGTGCCCTCGGTTCAGAAGGCGAATGCGGCAGGAATTCCAGTATTCACCATCGATCGTGGGGCAAACGGTGGGACGATCGTTTCCC
>JAUWLJ010000065.1 GCA_030613705.1 Chloroflexota bacterium | reverse complement strand
ACGAATGGCGTTATCGGTTGAGCTTATACCATGCATTACTTGCCAATCAGGTCGATGCAATTGATTATGCAGAAACTATTGTTTCAGATCCTGCCTCACCAGACAGCACCTGGATTGCACCAGCCGCGGAATTCCTTGAAGCTTATCAAAGTCAAAGAGATATCTACCATACCTGTTTGCCATCATCTTTTTGTGATCCTAAGCTCGCCTTCCAAAGTCTGGTTGGAACTATCACAACACAAGAATTTCCAGATTTGATCAATACACTTGAAGAAGCAGGAGTAACTGTTCGATCGAATGGATTTTTTGACTTTGATAATGATGGACAATCAGAGCGTTGGGTAGTCATTCGCCATCAACCGGGATCACCACTTGAATTTTGGATTATTTCCTCCAATGAAACTGGGGTCTTAGCTGTTTTTGTTGACACAATTGAGACCGATAATCCCAGAGTTACGTATCTCGAACCCTTATCAGAACCACCAATTGTTAAAATCGATCCGGATATCACTTTCCATTATGTTAAGCAAGGTCCAGATCAGGAACCAGTCATTTTAATAGTTGAACAAGAAATTATCTTCTCTTCGGACCGAACAAGATTGGAATTGGATTACTTGGAAGTGACCCTGTTGACTGGTGGAGATCCGGCCTTCGTTAAAAATGAATTGATCGTTCTCAGTACCTCACCACACTTCACATGCTCATACATTCTTTGTCCTCGATTCTTGTACTTACTTGGTTTGGCAAGTGAGCTATCAAACGATGAGTTAGACGCAGTCGCAGCGTATTTGGAATTATGGCGGGAATATCCGGATAGCCCCTATGCAACCATGGCGCGTTTTAAACTGGTGTCAATTATTACTCCTGCACCTACCTTTACCCCAACCGCCACGCAAACCGTAACAATGACCCCCATTGTGTCCGAGACTCCAATGCCAACAGTGACTGATACGCCGGAAGGTTACCCTCCACCTGGAAACACTCCTACCAATACTCCATCTGGAAACACCCCTACCAATACTCCACCAGGATACCCATACCCGTAACCTTAAACTCTCTGGACTAGGATATTTGTCCCTTCGAGAAATTGGAGGTAATTAAGATATGACAAGATCTCCACCGATGTGGAGGTTATTACGTACCCCACCCGCACAAGGCGCCTGGAATATGGCCGTTGATGAGACGATATTGGAATTCGCGGGTAGAGGGGATGTCCCACCAACACTCCGTTTGTACGCCTGGTCGCCTGCCTGCTTATCTCTTGGTTACGCGCAACCGCTAAAAGATGTTGATCTTGATCGCCTGCATGATCGAGGGTGGGAAATTGTACGTCGTCCAACTGGTGGTCGGGCTATCCTTCATACTGATGAGCTGACTTACAGTGTCTGCGGTCGGCCTTCCGAACCACACCTGACAGGCAGTGTTCTAGAAATTTATCAGCGTCTATCTCTCGCCTTACTCGAGGCTTTACGACTGATGGGAATCAATGCAGATTCAGCGAAAAAATCTTCCCTCCAAGATTCTAATGCTAAGGACAACCCGATATGCTTCGAAGCACCATCAAATTATGAAATAACTGTTGCTGGGAAAAAATTAATCGGCAGCGCCCAAGCCCGTCGGAAATCGAGTGTTCTGCAGCATGGAACTTTACCACTATCCGGAGACCTGACTAGAATCCTCCAGGTGCTCAATTATCCTGATGAAATCCAACGACGTAAAGCTGGAGAGAGATTACTATCTCGCGCCACCACGATCGAAGCTGTGCTCGGTTATCGAGGAGACTGGTGGATTGCTTCTCAAGCATTCCGGGCAGCATTCAGATCAGTCCTGAAGTTGAACTTGCAACCAATGAGATTGACTGCTGCCGAAGGCCGGAGAGCAATGGAACTTTATCGAGAGAAATACAGCAACCAGGAATGGATAGGAAAGTACTGAGAATCCAAGATTCATAGTCAACCGTGGTACTCTGATATGATTAGTATGTTTGGATAATAATCCATTCTGAAAATTATACAATCATCAAATAATATTACTCCGCCTTTTTCGTTTTGATATATTAGGTTCCATCAAACCAGATCTCCAATAATTGTCAAAATAATCATCTCCATGAGCCTTGGATTACTCACCCTCCACTTGCACCTGGCAAGCTGTACCTCGCTGAAGGAGAAACGAAGGCGGTTGAAACCGCTTCTCCATCGTTTGCACCGCAAGTTCAATATCTCTGTTGCTGAGATCGACTACCAGGACAGGTGGCAGGAAGCCATAATTGCCTGTGCACTGATCAGTAATGATAATGGCCACACTCAGCGCTGTCTACATGAAGTTATCCATTGGATCGAAATATCATGGCCAGATGTGACTTTATTGGATGACCGCTTAGAGATTATGTGATTGCTCAATTGTGAATATTAGCTAAATAATTGTTAAGAATATGGGTCTAACCACACTAGTTATCACGATCCTGGTGTTACTGCTCGCTTACCGGTACTACATTGTACGTAAAGTAAACCAGAACGTAGAACCTGATTGGTCACGGTCGACGCCCTCTCGCCGCTATATGGATGGTGTGGATTTCATACCTACACCAACAGGAATCCTGGCAGGTTTTCAATTTAAATCCATATCATTGGATGTGATTATCGGACCGGTAATCGCAATTCAATTTGGTTGGCTGCCAGCCATTCTCTGGCTATTAATTGGAGCAATCTTCTTCGGATGGGTCCAGGATTATCTGGTTACAATTATGTCTATGCGAAAGGAAGGCAGACCGGTTAGCGCCCTTATTGGATTTTATTTCAATCCCACAGCACGGACTGTAATCTTGATTTTTATCTCTATATATTTATTGATTATTTTGAGTCAGTTTGGTTTGCTATTATCTACCCTGTTGGCTAAAGAAAACATAGCTTTCAGCATTTTATTCTTGGTCCTCGCCGGGTTTTTAGCCGGACTGATGATCTATCGCTGGCGATTCAATCTGATTTTGACAACGCTGCTCTCGCTCCTGGTCGCATCACTCGGGTTTTGGGTCAGCTCAATTCCTAAAATCCAGAGCATAGTGGCATCCATTAATGGAATAATCCTTGATCAAGGCACATTGAACCTGCAAAGCTCTTTTAGTTCAGGAGATATTTCATGGTATTCAATGATCTGGATTGTGATCCTTTTTTCGATTTGTTATCTTGGAGCAATCCTACCTGTCTGGCAATTTTCTGTGCCATTTAATTACGTGTCTTCATGGATTGTAATAATCGGGGTTGGTCTGGCAGTTCTCGGTTTGCTTATAGGTACGTTCAACGGATCGATCAATGCTGTTTTTGAAATCCCCCCACTGGTTTCGACCTTCCAACCTGACCTTGGACCTATCTGGCCGATTCTATTCGTGACTCTCTCAAGCGGGGCAATATCGGGTTGGCACGCTTTGGTATCTTCTTTCTCAACTTCACGCCAGGTCGAAAAGGAGCCATTTGCTTTACCAGTAACAACCGGTGCGATGTTTACAGAAACGGTCATAGTTGCCATTATTATTGTCTTTGCAGCCACATTTGGCATTTCCTCTGGAGCGTTCAATTCAGAGCAAAACTTTTCCCTAACAGCAGGTCCAGCCAGTGTATTCGCCACTGGATTGGCAAGAACCTGGAACGTGATTGGATTTTCCGAATCCACAGGAAAGTCATTCAGCGCTTTGTTCTTAACCCTGATGGGAATTACTGTTCTCCAATTAGTACTGCGTTACGCGAGAATCGTCAATGCAAACCTTATTGGTACACGAATTTCCGCTTTGCGAAATCCAAAACTTGGCACGCTCTTCGTCATCATTCTCACTCTGATAATCATTGTGTTCGGATTTCGGCAATCGCTTTGGGTATTGTTTGCTGGGGCGAACCAACTCCTGGCAGCTGTTGTCCTCCTGCTTATATCCACCTGGTTAGTTAAGCATGGGAAATCTTTTTGGTGGACGCTCCTCCCTGCAGGATTCTTATTTATTACAGCCTTGGCTGCCTTGTTTTATAGCGCTATATACCAGGCACTTTTCCAGAAAATAATTTTCGGATCTGAAATAAACTCATCTCTCATAATCGGAAACACAATTACCGTTGGTTTTGGTTTATTATTCATTATCGCAGGGTCCTACTTATTCTTTATTGGCGTACAAGCGTTAAACCGGGCTCGTATCACAGAAAGTTAAATCAACTTGAATTTCTTTATTGTCTTATACTGCCATATCTGCAAACAGGAGCTTCAACTAAGACACCACCTACTTGCCGGCTTGGCCCCGGATTAGATAGAGGAGTAATTGATATGGATCTAGGATTACACGGGAAAAAAGCGCTGGTCACTGGTTCCAGCCGAGGATTAGGTTTTGCTACCGCAAATCAATTAGCTAAAGAAGGTTGTGATATCGCCATCAATGGCCGCAATCAAGAGAGACTCGAAGCTGCAAAACAACAGATAGCTGCCCATCCAGGTATCAATGTCGTTCCCATCACGGCGGATATCACACAAGCGGATCAGGCGGACAAAATCGTTCATCAAGCCGCCGCTTCCCTCAATGGTCTCGATATTTTGATCACAAATTCAGGTGGACCACCTTCAGGAAAATTTGAAAGTTTCGACGATCAAACCTGGCAAATGGCAATTGAACTGAACTTCCTGAGCCATATGCGGCTGATTCGTGCAGCATTGCCTTACCTGGAAGCTTCAAATTCTGCAAGTGTGCTGACGATAACTTCAATGTCTGTGAAACAACCTGTACCAAATCTGGTTCTATCTAATAGTGTCCGTGGCGCAACCATCGGGCTTACAAAGACTTTAGCTCTTGAACTAGGTGATAAGGGGATTCGCTTCAACTCGATCTTACCAGGCTGGACAGAGACAGAACGAGTTCAGGAGCTGATGGCGTTCAGGGCTGAAACAAACCAATCGACCATCGAGGAAGAAATCGCCAAACAAGCCATGGACAGCCCATTTGGTCGAATGGGGACCCCACAAGAATTTGCTAATATTGCTGTCTTCCTTGTCTCATCTGCTGCCTCCTATGTCACTGGGGGGGTGATAGTCGTTGACGGAGGCATGTATAAAGCCACCTACTGATCAATTAAGAGAGAGGGCTGCCACCCCACCTCAATTCTTGTATGAGTACTTGTGTAATAACTCATTTTTGTAATTCAAACCGATTTTTTAATGCATAGTATATATAATTTTGCCAGAGCGGAATCACATCTTCCTTATGATAATCATGAGATGAATGGGTTTGGATGATGAACCGGCCATCAATACAGGTAGCTAATGTTCCATGACTAGATTTTTCCCAAGCGAGGTTGCCTGCCAGCAAAGTCGCATCGCCTGCCGGGATGGTTTTGATAAAATCGCCGACATCATCCACCCAATGGATAGAATAATGAGCTAAAGACATTCCATCGTTGGGTTCATGGAAAATCGGGTGTTCAGGTACCAGCCACCAAATGGAGCGTGACTCTGAAGGTGGGTCCCACCAATCTGCCTGGAATTTGACCCCACAGCGTGTTAACAATGGGCTGATTTTCCCCCCAGCAATATCATCTAAAGTCCAGATTTCGAGGATCACTGAGGATCCATTATTGATAGAATCATTCAAATAATCAAAGAATTCTCCTCGCACTCCACTGCGGGCTTCCACTCCAGTAATTATTAAATCCCAGTCCGTTCCAGAGAGCAGCTGCGCTTTATAATCACCGACGCCGTCCTTGACATCTACAAATGGCAGACCCATCGTATCCAGAGCCTGCCGGATGTATCGCTCCAAATATATAGCCGTGACATCCTCAAATAACAGGATATTGGTAGAATCCATCCACGCCTCAAAATCCGGAGTCGGCGTCGGGGGAACATCGGTTGGTAAATCCGTTTCTGTCGGAGAGGGTGGAGGTGTATTCGTCGGGGGTGGAGGGAGAGTCGGGGCGGGTGTCTGGAGCTGTGTTGGTTGACTCTGAGCTTCTTAGGCTACAGCAGTCAACTCAGCTGCTTGCTGGGCGATAACTGTCCCCTGAACGCCAAGTGCAATTTGTGTCGCATTGGTATCTTCAACTATTTTTGGGCAATTTGTTTACTTTGAAGATCAAGAGCAGCTTGGGTCCCAGCAAAACCACCCTCACCACCTGGGTTTTGACTGCAAGCCGCAGTCGTCAGCAATATCATGGTAAAGATTCCAATAATCCACGTTTTTTGACCGCAGAAAATCTGGTGATAATTCGTTCGATTCATCATAATCCTCAGGAAATCAACCGTTTATATTTTGCCAATTTGGATGTTCTCAAATCCTTAGATATAGCGGGATTAAATAGTGAATCAATATAACTTGCAGATTTGAAGGCAAGATGAAAGTAAATGTGACTAATATGAGGGAATTTCGTTTTATGAATATGAAGGTAGGTCAACTGTCATCGTAAAAAAAACAGCCAGGAACTCAAGTTTTATTGAGAATCCAGATGTAAGCTATCTGAGGTCGAGGCTTCAACATAAAAATGTATGTGGATGTTTATTGTACATGGAGCAATACCTTACCAGCGCTCCATAATTCCTCCAAGCGGTAATAATCTCGTCGCTGAGGAGAAAAAATATGCAAAATTATGTCTCCGAAATCCACTAACATCCATCCGTCCTCAGATTGACCTTCAACGCGGGCATTGAGCTTGAATTCTTTTTTTACTTGGTCAATGGCAGAATCAACTAAAGCCTGAACCATACGATCAGTGCTTCCTGAACAGATGACAAAATAATCGGTAAATATAGCAATATCTTGCAGGTCGATTAGGATGATATCCACCCCTTTTTTATTTTCCAATGAGCTAACGATCGTTCGTGCAATTTCTAATTTTTCCAGATTCCACCTCGCAAAATTTCTTTCATAAATTAATTGATTGACTCAGCTTCATCAAGGGTAGCTGAATATATTGTTTTATAAACAGCACCATCAGGTTTTAAATCACTGCGGTACAAGTGCACTGTTTTCAAGCGAGTAGCACCTAAAAACCCAACTTTATAGTTTTTCATAACTTCTGCGATTGCATGCACATCTTGAGATGATGCGTTTCGTGAGACTCGACCAAAGGTCAAATGCGGCGAAAATGGGCGATACTCTCTCGAGTACCCAAGGCGGGCAGTTTCGATCTCGATATTGTGTTGGAGGGTAACCAGCTCCTGGGGAATTTCCATTCCAACCCAAATCACTCTTGGATTATGTGGCTTTGGGAAGGCGCCAATACCACCCACACTGATATCACATTCACTGTGACTGGATACTACTTTGCCAAGAATGTCTATTAATATTTCCAGGTTTGCAGTTGAGACATTACCAAGAAATTTCAATGTCAGGTGGATATTTTCCACAGGCACCCATCTGACCGGTACGTCCTTCATGCGCGCCCGTAAATCGAGCGAGACCTGCTCGATCCGCTCTAGGATCTCAGGAGATAAATCAACCGCAATGAAGGCACGAATTACTTGCATTAATCCTATGCCGTTCCTTCCCCAGATATGGTTACCGCGTCATCGATGGCTTTTTTCAAATCTGAGAAAGATACTGGCTTGGTTAAATAAACACTTGCTCCGGCGTTTAAACCCTCATCAATATCCGCTGGAAGCGTTTTTGCGGAAACAATAATCACTGGAATATCGGATAATTTTGGTTCAGCCTTCATATACTGTAAAACTTCCAATCCTGATATATCCGGCATCATGAGGTCGAGAACTACTGCGCATGGCTTTTGCTCGGCAATCTGAGCTACCGCGGATGAACCACCGAAAAATTTCACAACCTCATAGCCGCTGATGCGCATCATCTCTGCGTACATCTCAGCAGTATCAGGTTCATCTTCGATTATGACAATCTTCCTACAATCTGATCCCATCTTTAGCCACCAGTGAGAATTCTTTCCTATATGCAAAAGTATTTATGCCAAAACATAGCATAAGTTTAGCATTAATTCAAGATATATTTTCACAGCGAAGTTTTTCAGTGATCGTCTGCCAACAATCGCTGGTAATCTTCTTCCGTATCAATATCAAGCAATATGGATTCATCATGCCAAACAACCCAATCCACTGAATACTGGGAAAAAAGAGATCTTCCACCAGTATCTCCTCGAATGGTTTGAAGATCGGGAAATGTAAAGCGATCGAAAAGTACGGGATTTCCTCGCTGACCATCAACCAGAGGCGCGATAATTGGCGACAGTGTACTGGTATGTTTCTCAATTAAAGTTCGGAGTAAAGTCGGAGAAAGTTGTGGTTGGTCGGCAAGTAAGAAGATCGCCGCACCGATTCCACCCGGAAGGGCTGCCAAACCTGCATGGATCGAAGAGCTCTGTCCATGCTGCCAATCTGGGTTATCTACAATTTCTACGGGCAAACCATTCAATACTTCTTTTATCTCATCTCCAGCAGCGCCTAGAACAATAAAAACCTGATCAATTCCACCGTCCAATGCCGCCTTAGCAACATGGCGGACCAAGGGTTCTCCTCTCCACGAAAGCAGTTGTTTGGTGCGACCCATGCGATCTGATCCGCCAGCTGCTAGGATTATCGCCGCAATTTGCTCATGTACAGCTAAGATTTCAGACCTTTCAGGAATTTGATCCACTGGGAATCCCCGATCTGTTCCAGATAATCCTTGAAGATCATCCTTGAAAAATGCGACAACAGCTGCTTCATACCAAGGAATTAATTTTCTAGCTATTCTATTCCCTTGCGCTTGCAACTTCATATTATCCGCCTGGTTGAGCAAGCAAACCTTTCTTATCCCCTCCGGGATACCTTTGAGACCTCCCAAAGGATCGATCAAAACCTGGATAATTGCACCCGTGGTAATCTCTTCTCCCTTAACCATATCTGCCAGTTTGGCAAAAGTGTCAACCCGGTGAACCCATTCATCCGTTAACGGCTTTCCCA
>JAUWLJ010000128.1 GCA_030613705.1 Chloroflexota bacterium | reverse complement strand
CCTACCGGCATTGGAGGCGGTCTTAACCCATGCAAAAAGCCTTGGGGTTGAAGAGATCTGGAATATCGGTGATTTCGTCGGGTACGGGGCATTCCCCAACCAAGTTGTAAAACGGATGCGAAAAAAGAAGTTCACCAACATTATTGGAAACTATGACTTAAAGGTGCTCAACTTTCCTAAGAAAGATGAAAACTGGCGCCAGAATAAGCATCCATTGAAATATTTGGCGTTCAAATGGGCTTATGAAAATCTTTCAAGAAAAAGCCGTAAGTTCTTGGGCTCTCTGCCAGATGAAAGAGAATTAGAGATAGGGAACCACAGGTTTTTATTGGTGCATGGAAGCCCGGTATCAAATGAGGAACTGTTAGAACCCGATACACCAGAGAGGCGTTTGATGGAATTAAACCAGCTGGCCAAGGCAACGCACGGGGTTGAATTTGCGGCCATCATATGCGGGCATTCCCACCAGGCGTTCACCCGCCAGATTGAAAAGACCTTGTTCATTAATACTGGCAGCGTTGGGAGACCAGATGATGGAAACCCGCGAGCGGCCTATGCCATCCTGCAGGTGAATGAGAATGGATTGCAGGTCAGTCACTACCGGTTGGATTATGATGTGGACAAAGCCGTGGCTGCCATCCGGAACAATGGCCTGCCAGAGACTTTTGCTCAAATGCTCATTCAAGGACGCGAACTCGAAACAGTCTTGACGAATTAATTTCTGTTAAAGTAAAGGCGTCACAGGACAGCGACTGCTGAGGCGAGTTTTGTGCGCATCCCAGGCTGATCGAATCCCTGCCAGACATCCTGAAAAGTGGTGGTCAAAAAATAGCGTTCAGCGTGTTTATTTGCCAAGTAGGCGACGACCGGTTCGGGATTTTCCCGCTCGCTGATGGGTGTGTACACCTGGCGCGATTCCCATTCATCAAGGAACTGGCGCAGGATTGAACAGGCAACGTCTGCGTCGTTGAGGTCCCCGAGATGGTCTTGGAGATTTTTTATCTCCTCAATTAGTTCTCCCGCCTCTTCGCCAAGAACCTCTCGGAAGAATTCGAGTGTATAACGCAGCTTCTTGAATTCGATCCGCAAGCTATGCAGCTGGGCAATCGTCGCTGACTCAAGGATAGGGCCATATGCTCGGACTGCAGCCAGGCGAGTATAAATCAATGCCGGGACGATGTGCTGCACCAGTGGGGGGCTGATTTCAAACACAAGCCTGGTGCCTTCGCCGGGAGTGGAAACAAATTTGAGGAATTTACGCTTGAAGTTAGCATAGTCTTCGCTATTGAGATGTTCCAGCATTTTCTCCCGATCATTTTGGCGTTCATTTTCCCAGAGTACCAGCAGCGGCTCCAACCCTGAACGCTGCTCCTGGGGGAGGGTATCCAAGTAGTGCTGAGCCTTTTCTATAAACACATCCAAGTCGCGCACGCGCCCCAAAGCGCGTCCTGTAGCCCGGAGACCTTTGAGATGGGGTTTGACCGCCTTGGGTTCAAAAGCGTCGCGGAAGACTTCAAAGGCAGCTCTCATGCGACGAGTGGCGACTCGCATGTCATGCAATTCTTCGATATCTTCCCCTAAGCGTGTACCTGCCTCGTGGAGGACCATCTGGGCGAAGTGGTAGCCCATTACTTTTCGTCCCGCTTCAGATAAGGTGTCGTCTGGCTCTACACCAGGTCTTTTCATAGCGATCAGGGTTTCCAGCCGTTCGTCAGCCGCCTGCTCCAACTTGTAAACCACCTGAAGGCGAACCTTTTGTTCAAACAGTCTGGTCCATAATTTGGCAGCCTTCTTTGCTCTGCGCGCATCAAGCTTTGCCTGGGGTCCATTGACCAGGATCAATAATCTCTCGGAATCCAATTCGACCCTGTCGATATTGGTACCCTGGGTCTGGGAAACATCCAAGCCACTGGCAATCCTGAGCAGTGCAGCCAGGGAGAGCGCTTCGTGCTCTGATGGGGATAAGGGTTGGTCTGGCACCGCAGCGGGAGGATACGCTACCTTGCCATACAGGGAGCCTAAAATGTCTTCAACGATCTTGTTATCAGCTTCGCTCAAATCCGTCAGGGGGTTGGAGAGGATAAATAGATAACCAGATTTATTCGACCTTTCGTCTTCTTCATTCTCGGTCAGGTATTGCAGGAGCGCCGCCACCTCCAGCAACCTGCGCTGTTCATCTGGCAGCTGATGGGTGGATTGAGTAGCATCGAAGAGTTCTAAAGCCAGATCACGCCTGTGTTCCGCACGGCGCAGCTTGGCAGGATAGCGTTGGCGAAGTTCATCGAGCGAGATCGGCTCACTATCAGACTCCTGCACCGGTTCGAGGGGATGCTCTGAATTTGATCCGCCAACCTCCTCGACAATTTCCGGAGGGTCCTCTACAGCTTCTTCGGTCTTTTCCACGACCGTCTCGGGCAAGAGGATAACGTCAGGGCTGCCCTCATCTGGCAGCGGAGGAGCAAGTTGATCGATATTTAGAGGATTTTCGGCAAAGATTCGCATTCCTTCGAAGATGAAACGCCTTCGCCAGAAACGCGTTCGGCTTTCGGATAAGCCTATCTGCTCTGCGACTTCGCGAGTGGGCAATCCCTGGTCATAGAGCAGTAATAATTTAGCTCGGCGACGAATGGCGACCGTGGAGCCGTGTTCTGCCTGTGCTTCGATTTGGGCTCTATCTGCAGAGTCGATTAAAGTTCCCATGATTAAATTATTTCCCTTATTCGTTTGTCTGGCGGATATCGAAAAGTTTGACCTGGATATTGAAGGGGGGGTCATCTCCATTGCGCTCAATTCTCTTGTAGGTGCCATCCGGGCTCATCAACCTGGCCTTGACATTGTCATTCTGGTATTCAGCTAATACATCATCCCGCAGGTGACGGATCAACTTGCTATCCTCGATTGGAAAGAGGACTTCCACACGGTTATTAATATTACGCGGCATCAAGTCAGCGCTACCCAGGAGGATCTCCTCTTGACCGCCATTCTTGAAATAATAAATCCGGCTGTGTTCCAAGAATCGTCCGACCACACTGAGCACGCGAATATTGTCGCTGACACCCTCAATCCCTGGTCGCAAACAGCACATGCCGCGCACGATCAAATCTATTTTCACTCCCGCCATCGAGGCTTCGTAAAGTTTTTTAATCATCCTTTTATCAACCAGGGAGTTCATTTTAAAGATCAGGTGTCCTTGTTCTCCGTTTCGCTGGTGTTCGATTTCACGTTCAATCAAGGCTGTCATGCGCTCACGCAGATTCACCGGTGCGACCAGTAATTTCCGGTAATCCTGCTTGGTTGAATAACCGGTCAGGTAATTGAAGAGATCAGTTGCATCTGCGCCAATTTCATCATCGCAGGTAAACATGCCGATATCTTCGTAAGAGAGGGCAGTGACGGCGTTGTAATTCCCTGTCCCCAGGTGCACGTAGCGCCGGATGTGTTCGCCTTCCTTACGCACCACCAGAGCGATCTTGGAGTGAGTTTTCAATCCCAGCAATCCATAAATTACGTGGACTCCCTGCCGTTCCATCGTGCGCGCCCAGCCAATATTGCTTTCTTCGTCAAAGCGGGCTTTAAGCTCCACCAGGACAGCCACCTGCTTGCCAGTCTCGCGGGCATCCAACAAAGCTTTAATCACCGGTGAGTTGCTTCCAGTGCGATACAGGGTTTGTTTAATTGCATAAACATCGGGATCCTTAGCCGCCAATTGGAGAAAGTCCACAACCGGGATGAAGGAGTCATAAGGATGATGAACGAGAATATCTCCCTGGCGAATGGCGGCAAAAATGTTGCCGTCGTACGATTCATCCCCCAATGGTACCGGTATTGAGGGCACGAAAGAAAGATCTTTCAGGTCAAACCGATCCACCTGGTAGAGACTCATTAAGCTGCTCAACCCCAATGGATTTTCCAGAGTGTACATATCGTTGCGGTCCATCTCTAGATTTTCGATCAGGATATTGCGGATATAGGTTGGCATTGCTTTGTTAACGGTGATGCGCACCACAGAACCAAAGCGGAGCTGGCGCACACCCTGCTCAATGCTTTCCAACAGATCGGAGGCTTCTAATTCCTGAATTATCAGATCGGCGTCCCGGGTGACCCGGAAGGGGTGCGATTCGATGACTTTCATACCTGGGAAAAGGACGTGCAGGTTAGCAGCGATGACCTGTTCCAGCCAGACGAAATAATGATGGTGTGGGACGGTTCCATCCTTGCGGACACTACCTGAGGAACGTTTGATGGGTACCAGGCGAGGCAAAGTGCTGGGGACTTTGATCCTGGCAAAGTGATCGCGAGAATCGCGGATCAGAACTGCCAAATTTAAACTGAGGTTTGAAATATGGGGGAAAGGATGCCCGGGATCAAAAGCCATTGGGGTAAGAACCGGGAAAATTACCTCAGTGAAATAGCTGTCAGCATTCTCTTTTTGTTTTTGAGTAAGATCATCGTAATTCATGATATGGACACCAGCCTTGTCAAGTGCTGGCACCAGATCCTTTTGAAAGCTATTTTGGGCTTCGGTCATCAGCCGTAAAGTCACCTTACGAATTGCGGCCAGCTGTTCGGCAGGAGTCATGCCATCGGGCGGTACATCTACCACCCCCGCGGCGATCTGCTTCTTTAGACCCGCAACCCGGACCATAAAAAATTCATCCAGATTGTTTCCCACGAATGCCATGAACTTTGCTCGTTCTAATAGTGGGTTACCTTCGTCCAGAGCTTCTTCCAATACCCGCGCTTGGAAACCCAGCATGCTTAACTCGCGATTGAGAAACAAACCCGGATCGTTCAGATCTACTTGTACCTCTTCAACCTGATTGGTTTTTTCTACTTTTTCAACTTTTTCTACTTTTTCTTTTTTCACTGCTGCATCTGCAGGTGGCATAACAGCCTCCTCAATCCTGAACGGATTTAATTCCTATCTTTTTTCTTCTTTTCTTTAACCTTATCTGTGGTTTTGAATAAGCCTTTCGAAAAAGGATCGTAGTCCAATTCCTGGCTCAGCTTTTCCACGATGGTTTTAACTACTTTAACCCGGGCATAATATTTATCATCTCCCTCGACGATCGTCCAAGGAGCTGTGATGGTGCTGGTCTTCAAAAGCATTTCGTCGACAGCCTGGGCGTAAACATCCCACTTCTCCCGGTTGCGCCAGTCCTCCTCAGTTAGTTTCCACCTGCGCAGTGGATCGTTTGCTCGCGATTCGAAACGCGCCAGCTGTTCCGCTTTGCTGATATGAAGCCAGAATTTAAAGAGGATAGTGCCAAAGTCAACCAGCTGGCGCTCGAATTGGTTGATCTCGCGATACGCACGTTTCCAATCACCTTCGGCACAGAAGCCTTCGATACGTTCGACCATCACCCGGCCGTACCAGCTGCGGTCAAAAATCGCGATTTGTCCGCTTTCAGGGAGTCGCCGCCAGAAGCGGTACATATAATGCCGAATAGCATCATCGCCTTGCGGAGCGGGAATGGAGTAGACAACGTAACCACGCGGGTCCAATTTCTCTGTTACCCGTTTGATCGCGCCTCCCTTGCCGCCAGCATCCCATCCCTCAAAAACCATGACCACAGGTCGTTCTTGAACATAGACCTGGTAGCCAAGCGCATGCAAAGCGACCTGGTATTTAATCAAGGATTCGTGATACTTACCCTTGTCGAGTGACAATGTGTGATCAATCGTATCTAACATACACCCTGCCTTTCATGGAATGGACATGATAGCCGAGAGGGTAATTCAAGCCAGTGTGAATACCTAGAATGATGCTGGTTCGGGGTCAGACTCTACATCCTCTTGCTCGCTCGCTTCTTCATCCTGGTTGATCTCTAGTGCTTCATCTTTGGCGTCTTCCCAGTAAGCCGGATCAGGCAGCGCATCCATCAGCGCCAATTGCCTCTCTAAAGAAGCGGCAATCGTGTTGAAGATTTTTAAATTAGTATAACGGCGGTTTGTGGCTTCGACGATCGTCCAGGGACCCGATTCGGTCTCTGTGCGTTCGAAAGTCTCCTCGTAAGCCAGCAGCCATTCATCATAATGTTTGTGGTGCTCCCAATCTTCAGGGAGGACCTGCCAGGCGGTCAAGGGGTCGTTGATCAGTTTATCGAAACGATGTTTTTGCTCTTCCTGGCTGATATGCAGGAAGAACTTAATGATCAGGTAACCTTCATCCGCCAGGGTGCGCTCGAAATTGACAATGTCGCGATAAGCTCGGCGCCAACTATTCTCGGGGATCAAACCTTCCACCCGCTCAACCAGCGTTCGCCCGTACCAGGAACGGTCAAATATAGCCCACTCACCTTGACCAGGTATTTTCAGCCAGA
>JAUWLJ010000270.1 GCA_030613705.1 Chloroflexota bacterium | reverse complement strand
GCGAATTCCCGTGCTTTTGAGGAAGTCCGCTCTAGAGCAGATAAAACGAAGGTTGCGCCCTGGTAAATAGCTGCTTCAGCATTCTCCAGGCCAGTTGTTTCTTTACCGCACATGGGGTGCCCACCAAGCGGGTCAAACCTGGACGGCAGGCTCTCTAAAGCCTGTACAACCTGGGCTTTGGTTGATCCGAGGTCGAGAACCATTGCTGAACCTGGATGAAGGCTGGGTAACTCTGAAATAATTTTTAGGATAGCGCTGAGCGGTGTAGCCAGGATCACCACGTCAGCTGCTGGTAAAATCTCGACTGGATCGGATGAGATCTGGTCAACCAGGTCCATCCGGCGTGCCAGAGACAGGGTCTCAGGATCGAGATCACAGGCCAGCAAAGCCTGGCAGCGACCACGCAGCGCAAGGGCTAATGAGCCTCCCATCAAGCCCAAACCAACGATCGCAATACGCGAGCTGGAGAGAAAGTCAGGTTCGCTCATGATTCGCCCGTGCCCACCGAGGATGCTGCAGTCAGCGGCACAGGTGCCAAGGATCGTCCGACCGCCTCGGAAACGGCGCGAACCTGGCTAACCAGCTCCGCGTAGCGTTCTGGTTTGAGCGATTGACCGCCATCGGACTTGGCTTCGCTGGGATTGACATGAACTTCAACAATCAAGCCATCTGCGCCGGCGGCGATCCCAGCCCGGGCAACCGCGGTGACGTATTCCCAATGCCCGGTACTGTGACTGGGGTCGAGCAGGACCGGCAGGTGGGTCAACGATTTCAGGACAGGTATGGCATTGATATCAGTCGTGTTGCGAGTAGCCGTCTCAAAAGTGCGGATACCGCGCTCACACAGCATCACCCGGCGGTTACCGTGGGATAGTATGTACTCCGCGGCCATCAGAAGCTCATCGATCGAGGCCATCATGCTCCGCTTGAGCAAGACAGGGTGCTGGCTTTCCCCAACCGCATTCAGCAGGGCATAATTCTGCATGTTCCGCGCCCCGACTTGCAGCACATCCGCATAGCGGGTAAGCAGCGGGACATGTTCAGGAGCCATGATCTCGGTCACGATCGGCATACCTGTGGCTTCGCGAGCTTCCGCCAGCATCTCCAGACCGGCTTCTCCAAGACCCTGGAAAGAGTAAGGTGAGGTGCGGGGTTTATATGCACCACCGCGCAATGCATGAGCGCCGGCTTCACGGACTGCATAGGCTGTTTCTAGCAGCTGGGTGCGGCTCTCCACTGAACATGGGCCCGCGATCATGACAATTCCATTGTCACCAACATTTACACCGTCCAGCGGAAACAGAGAATTCTCGGGGATAAACTCGCGGGAAGCCAGTTTGTAAGGGTGGGAGATTGGGATCACCCGGTCTACACCTGGCAAGTGAAGGAACTGATCCTTAAAGATCTTCCGTCCATCCCCAACCACACCGATCACGGTACGTTCCTCTCCTTGGATTAGATGAGCGCGCAAACCGTTATCTTCGACGCGCGCGACCGCAGTGGTGATTTGCTGCTGTGTGGCATCTATGTGCATGATGATCATCATGGCATCTCCTCCTTTACTTCTTATTACTTTCAGGATCTACACAGAAAGTCATTATTAAGAAAAATCCGTCACGCTCAGATCTGGACGCAAGCTGGCTGCAGAACCCAAATAAACGTGACGGATAGCATGCTGTGGCAGGTCGGTATTCCACTGCAGGAGCACACGAATGCAACGTGGCAGCCCTCCAGGTACGGGAATCTCTCGACTGCAGATCATCGGGACCGCATCCCAGCTCATTTCACGTGCCGCCTGAGCAGGATATGCAGCACTGAGATCCTCTGTAGTGGTGAATAATCCGCTGGCCAGATCCTCACTGCGCAGCGTGGGATTCGCCTCCAGGATGGCTGAGAGCAATTCCTGTGTCGCGGACAGAATCAATTCAGACCGGTTGTCTGAAACATCTATCGCCCCACGAACACCTCGAACAGGCATGGTTTTGACCTCCGAAGAATCAAAAATGCGAGGCCGCTGGCCTCGCATTTTATGGGTAGGTTTAAAACTGATCTTCCCGCTTAAGCGCCGCCAACGACATCCGGTATACGGAAGCCAAAATAATAAGGGGCAGCAAAATAAAAGCGGGTTGAGAGGTTTTGTTTCATCGTCTTAGGATACCATTTATTAAATGTGCCTAAGTCTAACTCAGCCATCCTGATCCGTCAAGCAATTGCTAGCCTAAAACCTAACCTCAAACCAAGAAAGGGGTTCTGAAGAGGCTCCTGTCACTACCTCGCTAGAAGAGTTACCCCCCATGCAGCTACCTGGGTCAGCAGGTATACAGTCATGGCTGCGACCGTTGGAAATGGGGAATGCTGGCGCGTATAAGCTTTGATGCCCCACAGCAAAACGGGTATTACCAATAAACTGCTTAAAATGACCACTTGGGGAAAAAGAAGTCGCCCAAACATAAGCAGATAAACATAAGCCCCTAACGATACGACCAGGTATAGCAGTCGTAGATGTATGACCGACCAGCGAGTCGCCAGAGTGAATTTCCCCACCCTGGCATCCGCATCCCGATCTGCCCAGGTTGTGGCCAGCAAATTGATAAAGACCAGCATACCGAAGGGGATGAAAATCAGCACCACCCGGGGATCGAGGGGACCTGCCTGGACAACGTAAGCATAGACCGGCAAGGCCACCCCACCCAGCATGGCATTGTCCAACTCACCCCAGCCGCGCCAGGCCAGGGCTAAAGGTCGCAGCGAATACATCCAGCCCCAGAATGCACCCCAAATCAAGACAGCCAGCGCGGTGGGACTCAATAATCCCAGGAACATACCCAGCGTACCCAAGACGCTCCCGGCTAACAAGGCGAGCCAGGCTGCTTTCAAAGCCATTCCAGGCGTAAGACCCGATTCCAGAAGGGCGCCACTGCCACCTGAGAAGGGGGTCCGCCTGGTCAGGGAGTCAGTCTCGTAATCAGCGTATTCGTTGGCAAAATGGATGCTGGCGCTGACCGTCAAGACAACCACCAGACCAAAGGTAAAAGCGGGCAGGGCGATACCTATATCATGGGCCCAAGCTACAATGCTCCCAAACAGATAAACCAAAATGATAGCCAGTATTTGGGCAGGCCGGGACATTTTCACCAACAAGACTATCCTTTGGATGTTTGGGAGCGATAAAGTCTTTTGCATTTACGCCTCATGATCGGATCGGGAGGGTTATGCCCTTATTTTAGCGCTAATGTTCGTGAGTGGGTTGTTTTTCTATGTTAAAAATACCTATGCGCATTATTTTCTTTGTGAAAAACGATTTCGATGAGTTTCTAGTTAACCATACTGCGACCACCCTCCCTGTGCAAAGTCAATCTAAGAACCAATCCGTAAATTAATCCGTCAGGTAAGAAACATCCTGAACGGATACAAGCCTGACCTACGTAGGGCGGATTTCCATATCCGCCAGAATTTCCGGATAGACACTAAGTTTTCCCTATCACTACCCTATCACCGCGAAGGGGTCAGGTTCTCGACCGGCTGCAACATCGTCCAGGATGACCTGCAGTGCTTCTTTGGTAATCGCCCCAGAAAATCTAAAGCGGATAACGCCATCCCGGTCGATAAACCAGGTCGTCGGCAACCCAATCGGACTATAGATGTTGGTAAGATCACCGCTTTCATTTAGCACCAGGGGATAGGTAATGAAAAACTCATCCTTGAAGAATTCAACAGCCTCAGGAGTCTCCTGCAGGTTTAGACCAATAAATTCGAACTTATCCCGGTCGATAGTGTTGTAGACTTCTACCAGATGGGGAGTCTCAACACGGCAGGGTCCGCACCAGGAAGCAAAA
>JAUWLJ010000152.1 GCA_030613705.1 Chloroflexota bacterium | reverse complement strand
CTGACCCTCCAATTGAAGCTGCCAATTCTGCAGTTCCTTCAGAGATAAACTGCCAAGATCCCGCTTCACCGTTGATGTCACCATTCCCGCTGAGATTTAGGTTAATATTCCGCTGCTGGTTGTGAAAGAGTTCATGGTGGAAATAACTTACAATTCCCTCGGTGAGTGAATCATAATCACGATAGTGCATTAAATCGACCCGGATAGAGATTCCAGAATGAGCCGATGTTGGGGAACGGCCATGGTACCAGACGCCTCCCATTGTTAGAGCGACACTCAGCCGATCTCCACCTTCTGCAGGTCGATAGCTGGTCCAGGTTTTACTCCATGAAAAACCCCACTCAGCAGACTGTTTCTCGAAGGCTGTTACCATCGCCGGAACAAGCTCATCGCCGACATATTTTGTAATTTGCTCTCTAGGTATCCATGTATTTTGATTGAATTTATCTCGTCGTAGCGGGTACATGTCATTGTAATAGACGACCAATTCTCTTGGACCTCCTTCTCCATCCGCTTGGTTAAAACCCGGTAAGACCGCTTTCCATTGATTTTCCAGAAGGAATGCGACCTCTTTGCTGGAAGAGTAGAGGGTATCAGATTCAGGATAATCGTAATCGGTCACATTGATTGTGTATCCATAATAGTCCGTTGGAGTGGGGATTGATCCAGAAATGGATTCAATTGAATCCAAAAATTTGTATTCGAACCTCAGGGGGTTATGCTCATTGTTCATCCCACCTCCTGGGATACAACGCGCCTCTCGCATAACAACAATAGGTTCAGCAATCGGGTACAACTTGTCTGGGTCTTTATGCATTGTTACAAGTTCCAAATTAACTATTGCTCCTGAAAATGGTATCTCGACCCCGGAAAGCTCTATAACCAGAGTGCGCATCGCAGGTTCTGTCAGCTCACCATTTTGGTACAGTACAAGATGAGGTAGATCGATCGTTTCAGGATTGGTCCCATTGATTGTCTGGCCGTTTTGGGTTTTGAATTCAATCGTGGCACTTGAAACCGCCCTCACCTCCACATTTGGCACCAGATTCAATTCAAGTTGATCTCCAGGAGCTGCATACAGGTATCTGAAGTCCAGGAAATAATCTGGTATCTGAGCATGATCAATTCGTACGAATTCACCATTTGCCCCCTCATATGGCAAACTACTCGTCGCCAATAGCGGCACCAAGATGATCAACAGGTTGATTACGATCGATTTTGGTAAGGTTTTTACTTTTGCAATTATCATCGCCATCTGTGCCCATTCCTTTTCGCTCTTTGCTGATACAATTAGCATAGTCAGGCGGCGTTTCGGGTCTGTCGCAGATGGCGTTACCGCAGCGTTACTTCAAATATAAATTCCTTGAACAGTGAAAAATAACCATTTTATGTGTGGAAAAGGGAGGGGATAACCTTGTCCCGCTTACGTTTATTCCTGCTTGGTGCCCCACTGATTGAATTAGATGGTGCGCCAATTACTCTCAATCGCCGCAAGGACCTTGCTTTGCTGGCTTATCTGGCTGTAACTGCCGAACCTCACACTCGTGAGACATTGGCCACCTTGTTGTGGCCTGACTACGATTCAACCCACGCCTTCACTAACTTACGCCGATCAATTTGGGAGCTCAATAAAACCTTTGGAGATAGGCTTGGAACCAAAACAGGGATATTGACTATACGCAAAAATTCCGATTTCTGGTTGGATACCGAGGCTTTCCGCTCTCTGATCGCAGAGTCAGCCCAAAAAGATCACCTTAAATCACTTCAAGATGCTGCTGCACTCTACCGTGGAGACTTTTTAACTGGATTTAATTTGCGGGACAGCAATGCTTTTGAAGAGTGGCAATTCTTTACTGCTGCTGAGTATCGCCGTGATTTTTCGAATGTTCTCGAAGAACTTGCATCCGCATATGTTGAATTGGGAAATTTTGATCAGGCAGTTCAAACGACCCAACGTTGGCTGGAGCTGGATACCCTTCATGAACCCGCTCAGCGGAAACTGATCCAACTGCTTGCCCTCTCCGGAGATCGCAGCGCGGCGATCCGTCAATACCGGCAAATCGAAAAGATCCTCGCTCGGGAACTCGGCGTGGAACCTGATGGGGAAACTAAGCGTTTACTTGCAGACATTCAATCTGGAAAATTCGACCGCCAGCCAATATCTGTTAAAGAAGATCGGCGTCAAATAATTAACCTTCCCATTCCCCCGACACCTTTTGTCGGACGGGAGTCAGCTCTTGAGCAGATCAAAGCGAATTTAATCAATCCGGATTGTCGCCTTCTTTCCCTGCTTGGACCGGGCGGCATCGGGAAAACTCGTCTGGCGATCCAGACCGCACAAGAACTCGCCGACCAGTTCCCCCAAGGAGTCTACTTTGTGCCCCTGACTGCACTTAATTCGAGGCAATCCATCCTTCAAGCCATTGCCAACGCCTTAGGCTTTTCATTCCGTCCGGGAAATGAGTCAGCCGCAAATCAGTTAAAGACATATTTGCAGCCCAAAAATGTGTTGCTTGTGCTGGATAATTTTGAACACTTGGCTTCTGAGGCTGACTTGCTTAACGATATAGGTCAGGAGGCTCACGGATTACAATACCTGGTCACTTCCCGTGAACGCTTGCAATTGCAGATGGAATGGGTTTTTGAAGTTGGTGGAATGGAATATCCCCCGCTTTCGCGATCTTATAAATCCCAGATCGCGGATACTTCAGATAAAGTTTTCAATGGGGAAACCCTGCTGGAGTACAAGGCTGTACAACTATTCTTGAGCGCTGCGGAAAGAATTCAGGTAGGTTTTAAACTTGCAGAAGCCGATTACCCTGCTGTCGCCCGCATCACCCAGCTCGTCCATGGTGTGCCATTAGCCTTGGAGCTGGCTGCCGCGTGGATTACACTATTTAATCCGCCACAGATCGCAGACCAAATCGAACGCAGTCTCGATTTTCTGGAAACATCCCTTCAAGATATTCCCGAGCGACAGCGCAGCTTGCGGGCAGTATTTGATCAATCCTGGAATCTGCTGGATGAACGGGAAAAGTTGATCGTCTCATCTCTATCTGTCTTTCACGGTGGATTCGATATACAGGCTGCTGAGAATGTTTTCAGCATATCTCCTCAAGAGCTGCTCACCCTGGTGAGCAAATCTTTTCTACAAAGTTCTGAGTCTGGCCGGTTTGAATTACATGAATTGATCTGCCAATATGCATATGAGAAATTCAGTGAAAATGCTCAGCAAACCCAAGTTGTTTTAGACCAGACAAGTGAATACTTTTGCTCATGGGTTAATCAATTGGCTGATAGATTGAAAGGTCCTGAGCAACAAATGGCTCTATTTGAATTTGAACAGGACCTGGACAATATCTTATGTGCATGGTTTTGGGCAGTCGAAGCAAAAAAAGCAATTCGGATTTCCACATCCATTGAGGGTCTCTGTCTGTACTTCGATTTGCGCATTCGCTTTGTCGAAGGTCAAGAACATTGCAGGCGGGGAGCTGAGGTGTTCAAAGAACCTGAATCTAATGAAGAGCTGCTAACCCTCGCCCAGCTGCTTGCCTGGGAAGGTTTTTTTGCCCAATCTTTATCAGATTTCGATACAGCAGATGATTTACACCAGAGAAGCCTGGATATATTGGATGATGTAGGTTCTGAAGAATGCAAGTTAACTTTTACAAAAGCTTTTAATCTGTATTGTCTGGGTTATGTTGCCCACTTCAAAGGCAAAGGAGAGCAAGCAAAACAATACTTGGAGAGCAGCTTGACCATTTTCCAGACTTTGGGAGAGCCTTATTGGTCCGCTGATGTTTTGGCTGCACTTGCCAGCACCAGCGCTTATCTACTTTGGGAAAAAGACTCAGGGGAGCAGTATCGCACCAAGAGTCTGGAAATTCGTCTTTCACTCGGAGATCAGTTTAAGGTGGCCAATTTGCAGTATGAGTGCGCCGTTATTACTGCATATCATACTGGCGACTTGAGTGGGGCTGAACAGCTATTCTTGGAGAGCAGCCAGATTTACGATCAACTAGACTCTCCAAACAGCAAAGCACTGGCATTAACTTGTTTAGGGCAAATTGCATATCTAAATGGCAAATTCGAAGAATCCATCCAGTTTGCGAACGATATAATACAAATTCATGAAGAATTGGGCGACCGCAAAAGTATTGCTTGGGTCCATATTCAGCTCTGCCAGGATTATATTTGCTTAGGAGACTACCAGCAGGCGATGAACCATTCACAGATCGTATTTGATCATGCTCAGGTTAGACCCATGGTAGACGTCGAAATGGCACTTCATCACACAATGATAGGCAATTTGCATCTCGTCCATGGAGAATACAACCTTGCCAGGGATTTGTTCCTGACTGAAATAAATAAGAACCGAGAAATACATGCCAAGCACAGCTTGGCTCGTGATTTGGCAGGTCTGGGCCGCGCTGAGTATGGGTTAGGTGATATCGAGAGTGCCTGGGAACATTGCATAGAGTCCTTGAATCTATTCTCAAAATTTCGACATTATGATTGGATGCTTTCTGCACTGGCAACCATGGCATTATTGTTGGCCCATAAAGGGTCTGCCGAAAAAGCATTGGAACTTCAGGGATTGGTCACCTGTTATCCTGTTCTGGCCAATTCTCGCTGGTTTGAGGATGTTTACTGGCAGGAGATCAAGGTTTTGACGAAGGATCTTCCTCAAGAAACGATTGAAAAGGCTCTGTCCCGTGGACGTGAGGCAAATCCATGGGAAACACTTGAACAATTAATCATATTGTTGTCACACGATGAGTAACCCTCGATAATCTAGTGTACAATTTGATCAAGATTACAATTCCACTGCTAAACTGCCTTTCTATTTAACAAATCCTGGCCAGGGACTTCCGGCAAATTTTTTACTTTCATCAATTGTTCAATACGTAAAGGAGAGACACATGCCCACTGACGAAGAAAAAAAAGAATCCGATCAGGTTGAAGAAACCAACGAAGCAGAGGAAGTCTTGGCTGAAGATAGTGAATCTCCCCCAGAACAATTACCCCCTCCAGCTGAGGAACCTATCTCCCCCGCCAAAGAGCATAACTGGGCAATGTTGGCCCACCTGAGTATTTTGCTCAACCTTTTCACTGGATTTCTTGGACCAGTCGTCGCTTTGATCATTTACCTGGTCTACAAGGATCGTTCGCGCTATATTGCCTACCAAGCATTGCAGTCCACCATCTTCCAATTGGTAGTCTGGGTTGGGGTCGGATTGGTGATCGGCGCCATGTGGTTGGTAACGCTTGCCCTCTCTATCATTCTCATTGGATTATTGTGCGTTCCTTTCACACTATTGGCCCCCCTATTCCTGTTATTTGTGCCATTGGGATCGCTGGTATACGGCGTGTACGCCGGGATTCAATGCAGTCATGGCGAGGATTTCCGCTATTGGTTGGTCGGCGACTGGGTTCGTGGAACTTACGAGAATGAGAATCCCTAAGCGAATTTGGATTTATGCTTGACTTTTCACGGCCTACTACGTAGAATGAAATAAGAATCAATTTAACGGGAGCAGAGGAGAGATCCAGCCGCGCGCTGGACACCGAAGGGGCAAGTCTGGGGATAGATAACCCCAGGCGAAACTCTCAGGTAAAATGGACCCTGCCCTCGCTCTACCTCTGGAAAGTTTGGCGGTATCGATCGCCCACACCGAAGGGGCAAGTGCCGAAAGATGAATGGCGCGAATCTCTCAGGTCCACAACAGAGGCGCACGCAATCTACGCGTGCGCCCTTTAATTTATTAAGGCATATATCGAAAAATTTTAACCACGAATTATTCTAATCCGAGAAGGAGACCCTTATG
>JAUWLJ010000009.1 GCA_030613705.1 Chloroflexota bacterium | reverse complement strand
CACATCAAAATATTCCATAGCGTTGTGAGCCAACGCCATGAAACGCAGATGCTCCCAGGCGGTTAATTCGGTATAAAAGCGTGGTACATCAGCCACAAAGGCCAAACACCGCTTTGCATCCTGTTCCTGGGAATAGACGTTATAGCCTGCGACAATAACATCACCGGTGGTTGGTCTAAGTACGCCGCTTAAGCAAAGTAACAAGGTGGATTTGCCAGCGCCATTTGGCCCTACTAGTATTGTTATTTCACCTGTTCGCAAATCTAGATCGGTAGGTGCCAGCACTTGAAACGTGTCATAGGAATGACTAATATTATGGGCTTGAAGGGTTGAAGTAATCACTGGTAGCCTTTACCTGCATACACGATAAGTATAACATTTTGGGGTAACCTCAATTTGATGATTTTTTCAGAACGCTCTCTCTCCACGAGATAGGTGTGGTGTGCAAACCGCAGGCTGGGTGGTCAGCCCTTCATTACATTCAGGACAGGCCTGCGGAGGGGGATAAGGTTGGGTTCTACACATATGTAGGGGTTTAACGGGTTACTTCGAATCCTAATGTTATTGGATTCTAGTTTATACATTCATTGTTTTTTAGATCTCTTATATACCATATGTACGGGGTGGACACAACCTACTGTCACTTCGAATCTCTTCGGGGGCTCCTGTATGTGAGAGTTTTTCGGGTTAGTGTAAATTCCAGATCCTTGACGGTTTCCTAGATATAGCACGGTTTTTCTCCATGAGAGAATCCTATCGATATCCTCATTCATGCAACCTTTAAGGATTAATTAGAGCTCAGAACTACTGAGTTTCTAAGGATCCCAATACCCTCTATCTCAACCTCTACTTCATCACCTGGATTAATTGGACTCACCCCTGCTGGTGTGCCGGTTAGGATTAGATCACCAGGATTAAGAGTCATAATCCGGGATATATACGCAATCAAATAATGAACTTTAAAAACCATAAGGCTCGTGTGAGAATTTTGTTTCAACTCTCCATTTACACGGCATCGGATACCTAGTTCAGAGATATCCAAATCTGTGGTCAGCCAGGGCCCTAAAGAACAAAATGTGTCAAATCCTTTCGCCCGTGTCCACTGCTTATCATGTTTCTGGAAATCCCGATCACTGACATCATTGGCACATGTGTAGCCGAGTATATGGTTGAAAGCTTCATCTTCAGAAATGAAACGTCCTTCCCTCCCGATGATGACTGCCAGCTCAGCTTCATGATCCACATGTCCGTTTTCAGGCAAAAGCTCAATGGACTGTTGGTGGCCTATTAAGGAACTAGGTGGCTTGAAAAATAGAATGGGTTCAGTGGGGGGTTCATTGCCAAATTCTGCTGCATGAGCAACATAGTTGCGACCAATGCATAATATTTTTGATGGCAGAACAGGTGGCAGCAACTGCAGCACATCAATGCTATCTACAAACTCACCTCGCACAATATCACCAGTGTATAGTTCACCATGTAGATGATATACACTGCCATCTTCAATCAAGCCTTGTTGTGGACCATCCTTAGAAGCGTATGTACATATTTCCATTTTTTATCTCCTTTTCAAATTTGCTAAGACTATGAACTTCATCGTAGCTATTTTCCATATCCAGATTAGTTTGCCCTGTTGTTAGCTTAATTGCCTTGTAGGACGCACAATTACATCATGCGGTTGGACATGTTGAGGGCAGGAAAGAATAAAACCAACTATCTCTGCGATGTCTGACGGATTTAAAGTCTGTGTTTTTTGATAAAGATCACTAGCGGCCTCAGCATTTTGTAAGAAACGCTCAGCAAACTCCGTCTCAACCAACCCAGGGCTGATCGCAGAGATTCTTATATTACTACCTAAGCTGCGGAGCTCCATTCGGATTGATTCGGTCAACGAGCGAACTGCCCGTTTTGTAGCGACATACATACCATTTCCAATTGAACCGGGTTTGTGCCGATAAGCTCCAAGAGATGAAATGAGAATAATGTGTCCATTGTCCTCCCGCTTCCGCATATTAGTCATGGCTTCATATGTACAGTGACACAAAGCAAGAATGTTGACATCTACCATCTCTCGCCATAGATCAAGATTGCCTTGGTATACAGGAGTTTTATAGCCTACACCAGCATTATTTACCAAGACATCAACACCACCCCATATCGCATTTACTTGATTAAATACCTCTTTGATTTCTTTTGGGAATCGAAGATCCACAGGGAGCACTAATACAGAAGTTGGGTCAATATCTAATTGATTAACTAACTGTTCCAACTGCTCTTTGCGACGAGAACAGATGGCAATACGCATACCCGCCTCAGCGAGTTTTTTGGCGACAGCTCTCCCAATTCCACTTGACGCACCTGTAATTAATGCAACCCGACCAGTCCAGCGTTCTAATGTATACATAAATCACCTCCTGGAACCATCAATCGTAAAATCTTGCATTTTCCTCTCAGATTGGTTTTCGTTAGAAATATTCTGTCGCCACAGGTACCAAGTAATCGCAACGATAATAAGTGCTGCTCCGGAATATTGATATACAGATGTTAATTGTTCACCCAGAATAAACCAACCTGCCACTAAGACAACCACTAGGCGTAAACTGAGAAGTGATGAAAAAATCGTTGTATTTACTTTTGAAATAGCAGAGACAGTCAGCCCTCCGGCTATAAACACGATAGCAAAAAAAACTAGAAGGTAACCAAGATAGGAAAAATTAAGATGTAAAAAAGGTGCCCAAGACTCCTTTGTAAAGATTGAAAGAGATAAATATGTAACAGTCAAGGCAGTGGTTTGCTGTAAATAAACATTTACCGGATTCGATTGTACTTGCGTTGAAAAACTGGTTATCACCACCAGAATTGCCATCAAGATAGATGATACCAACGCCAACGCAAGACCGGTCAGATCAACATATCTGATTATCAAATCAGGTTTTAAGGGGTTGATAGTTATGACAAAGTATGCACCCAATGTTGTTGCTATCAGAGCTGGTATTGTTCCTCGAGGCATCTTTTCACGAAGAAATATCCGGGCGAGTATCGCACTGATAAATGGTATTGATAGACCCAAGAGCTGAACGTGCACTGCCAATGTGTACTGAATTGCTAGCATTTTTGTAAGGGAGCGTAAGATTGCAATACCAGCAACACTCCAAACGCTAACTCGCAGGACATCTTTCCATTCGAAGTCTTTCCTAAAAATCCATGCTCCAGTCAGGAGCGCACAACCGAACGCGCAAGCCAAAAGCCCAAAAGGTGGAAAGTGCTTGAACAGATCTTTTGACATAACAACATATAGACCAAATCCGGTATGTGATGCTAGTGCGATCAGTATTGCTTGAGAACCCATTACGTTTTTCAAGCGAGCTCCTTGCAACTAGCTAAAAAAGAAATGAGCAACCGCAGAATTGCAGTTTTTAAAACCAAAAATATAAACCCGGTGCCTCACAAATTTGGATTATCGAGATTTGGAGGTCCGGGTCTACATTGGACAAAAATTTCAATATTCTGGTAAAGTGCTACAAGGCCACTTTTGCTTGTCTCATCAGGCTACGCAAGTGTTCACGATCTTCTTTGCTCGGACGTTTTAATGGCAAGCGCTCATAATCGCCCATAGAGACGCCAGCAATACGCACCATCTCTTTACCAAGGGATGTCGCCCTGTACATGTCGCCATGCCCAAAGCAAAAGTTGTAAAGGTCAAGCATGTCAATCCAGAGCTTATTACATGTCTCAAAATCACCACTCAAGCCTGCTTCATGCATTCTGACAGCGAACGCAGGGTCAGCATTGCCAAAATAAGTATTAAACCCCTTACAACCGAGCTGGTAATCGAGTGGCATCATCCAGCGGTACGTGTTGGAATTTATTGCAAAGCGATCTTTAAAACGGTAAAGAACTTGGCGGAGTCTATACATATTGGAAGTGGTCTCTTTCAATCCGATAATGTTGTCAATCTCCGCTAAGCGTTCCAGTAAATCAACTGGTATATCTAAGCCTGTCACTACAGGGTTGTTGTAAATCACGATTCCAATATTCGTGGAGTCAGCTAAAGCTCTAAAGTGATCTACGACGTACTCGTGTGAAGGTACAGGATAGTAATGTGGCGCGAGTACCATGACCGCATCAGCTCCAGCTTGCTCAGCGTATTTGGCTAGATCTATAACTGGTTGTGTACCAGGTCTTACACAACCAACAACAACAGGAACACGTCCATCAGCAGTCTCCAAAACAACGTCGATTAATTGACGATATTCTTTATCTGATAGTGAAAATCCTTCACCATTTGAACCACCAATTACCGTGGCGCCCTTTCCTTTCACGAGCCCACCATCGATGATGTAGTTCGTGTGTTCACGCAAAGCTGACTCATCAATCTCTGACTCTGACTTCATGGGGGTGAATTGAATATTGAATACACCCGTCATAAACGGTTTGGCTTCTTGGGGGGACATTCCTTTTCTGGACATTTTCATTCTTCCTTTCTGTTATATATGAGATTTGTTGGGGCAAACGACTATCGTGCATGATGCAAACTCAGGTGGAATAGTCCACATTTAAATAGCAATCTGCAATCACTTACATTAACTTGCATTACTTCACAGCATGGCACGCAATCCAATGGTTGTTATCAACCTCACGCCAATCAGGGACGGCATCACTGCATGGCTCAAAGGCAAGCGGGCACCGGGGATGAAAGCGACAACCTTTTGGAGGCGAAATTGAACTGGGTACGTCCCCCTCCAACAGGGCTTGTTGACGACTCCGTTCCTCCTTTGGGTTTGGCACGGGAACAGCAGAGAGGAGTGCCTGCGTATATGGGTGGAGCGGGTGCTCAAAAAGCATATCCCTTGGTGCAAGTTCTGCTAATTTTCCCAAATACATCACTGCAATACGACTACTTATGTACTTGACGACCGCGAGGTCATGTGCGATAAAGAGATATGTCAGATTATATTTTTCCTGCAAGTCCTTTAGCAGGTTAGATATCTGAGCTTGGATAGAGACATCGAGGGCAGAAACTGGCTCGTCGCAAACGATGAATTCCGGGTCACAAGCCAATGCTCTCGCGATGCAAATTCGCTGTCTTTGGCCTCCAGAAAATTCGTGAGGGTAGCGATTTCCATAGCGCATAGGAAGACCGGTATCATCCATAAGTCTTTCAACCCGTTCTTGGATTTGTTGCTTCTCACATCGCCTATGTACGCTCATCGGTTCGGCGATGGCCGCACCAACTGTCATTCGTGGATTCAATGTTGAATATGGGTCCTGGAAGACAATTTGTAATTTCTGTCGCAAAGGCCGTAAATCCGCTTCTTTCAATTTAGTCAGATCTATTTCCTCATACCATACCTCCCCTCTCGAGGGTCGATGGAGTTGTAAAATCGATAAACCGACGGTGGTTTTTCCACAGCCCGACTCTCCTACCAGACCGAGCGTTTCTCCCCGAAAAATGTTGAAGGATACATCATCCAACGCGTAAACAGTCGCCTTATGTTGACCGTAAGCACCCAATCGAACGGGGAAATGCTTGGTAAGAGATCTCACTTTAATAAGTGTTGCATTTGGATCCCGTTTCATCGGGGTTTACCTTTGCGGACATCAAACCAACACGCAAAATAGTGTTCCGTCTCCACGTTTTCAAGTGTCTTTGATAGGGGTGGATTCTCTAATCGGCACCTATCGAAAGCATAAGAGCAACGGGGGAGAAATGGACAATAATCAGGTCGGATTGTAAGATCGGGAGGTACACCTCCTATCGTCTCAAGCCGTCGGTCACCAGAGTCTTTAACGCTTGGGACTGCCTTAATTAACCCCAGTGTGTATGGGTGGCGGGGATTATCGTAGATATCATCTACTTTGGCTTGTTCAACGATATATCCAGCGTAAATCACAGCCACTCGATCGGCTAAACCTGCGATTACGCCCAAATCGTGTGTGATCCAGATGATGGAAGTTCCCAACTTTTTCTTCAAATCCTTCACAAGAGCTATGATCTGCGATTGTATGGTCACATCCAGTGCAGTCGTGGGCTCATCTGCAATGATGAGGTCAGGGTTGCATGCAATCGCCATAGCGATTAAGACCCGCTGGCGCATCCCACCGGAAAGCTGATATGGGTAATCTTCTATGCGCGATTTACCATCTGGGATCCTAACCATTTCCATTAGTTCACCAGAGCGGACGAAGGCATCCTTCTTGCTCATCCCTTTGTGATAAATTAAGGGTTCGGATATCTGGGTGCCAATATTAAGGACAGGATTAAGTGATGTCATAGGATCTTGGAAGATCATCCCAATCTCCGCACCCCGAATCTTTTGGAGCTCTCTTGATTTAAGTTTGCGTAGGTCATTTCCCTTGAATAGGATTGTTCCACTTTCAATCTCCGCCGAATGAGGCAACAGGTCTAACAAACTTAACATGGTGACCGATTTCCCGCATCCACTTTCACCAACAATCCCAAGAGTCTCTTCTTTATGGACTTGAAACGAGACACCATTAACTGCGTAGATGTGACCTTTTCGGACGCGGAAGCGGATCTTCAAGTCCATTACATCCAAGAGCAGCTTCATGCTGGGGTTATCCTATCGTTGTACTTGAGATGAAAATCCATACTTGTCCTATGCAGCCTCAACAACAAATGATTATCTCAACGAGCTGGGATAAAAACTCAAGAATTGATTGTGGATATCTTATTTACCGCCATCCTTTCGGATTGAGCGCATCATTAAGACCATCACCTAGAAAACTAAATGCGACGGTGATGATTCCCAATACAACCGCCGGTGCTGCCAACAGGTGGGGGTAATTTCGCCATACACGCAGCCCATCCGAGATCATATTTCCCCAACTAGGTATAGGAGGCCGTACTCCTATTCCGAGAAAGCTAAATGCTGATTCAAGAATCATCGCTTGGCCTAGACCTGCACTCGCAAGTACAATCACCGGTCCAAGTCCATTAGGAAGTATGTGCCGGAATAGGATCCTACGATTTGAAAATCCGAGCGCTCTTGCAGCAAGGACATAGTTTTCATTGCGAATGCTGAGGATCTGGCCACGAATGAGTCTTGCGTAAGGAGGCCACATGATTAATGCGAGGGCACCAAAGACTAGCGCAAAATCCACCCAAATCGTTTCTCTGTAGATAGGATTATGGGTCTTGAGATACATGTCGTCCATCCAATAGGTGACCGGGGTTTTCAATGAAACATTGATTACGACCGCCAACAATAGGATTGGAATCGACATGGTTAAATCGATGATCCATACTATGGCTGAATCCACCCTGCCTCCACTATACCCGGCAATGGCACCAAGACTGACACCTATAAGAAGACTGACCGCAGTGACCGAGAAGGCGACAATCGTAGCAGTGCGGGCACCGTATATAACCCGGCTAAGAACATCACGCCCAAGATCATCTGTACCGAGTAGGTGAGCAGCTGAAGATGATTGGTTACGTTGTGATAGGTCTTGCGATAAGAAATCGTATGGTGTGATAAATGGACCCAAGATTGCGACCAGTAAGAGAACGACAACAATGATGAACCCGAATACAGCAAGCTTATTAGCTTTCAGGCGATCGAAGGCATCTCGCCAAAGGCTTGTCGGTTCATGCCCTTCAAGACCTTCTGGGAGAACTTCGTTAAATGCTTGCGGTGATGAACTCATCCTACCTCCTCCACCTCTGCCTTCGCGGCTCTCGGGTCCAAGATAGGATACACGAGATCGACCAATAGATTTGATGCCATAACCAGGAAGGTTCCAATGAGTGTTATGGCTAAGATCACGGGATAATCGACTTCGATAATACTGTTTACAGTCAAATATCCAAGACCAGGTATTCCAAATACAGTTTCCACCAGGATCGCGCCATTGATCATGGTGATCATGATGAGTCCAAGAGTGGTAATAACGGGTGTAAGAACTGGTCGTAGAATGTGTCGATAAACTACAACATACTGAGGGATTCCCTTGGCATATGCAGTTCGAATATAATCTTCGGATATAACATCGATGACGGCTACTCGAGTTTGGCGAATTACGAGGGCTAGCGGAGCCAGTGCCAAAACAACTACTGGTATGATTGCCTTCGTGCTAAAAAGACCATCCCAACCATACGGCACTTGCATGATTTTCAATACAAGCACCAAGAGAACCAGAAGTAAGGGTCCTGCAACATAGACAGGAATAGCCCAAACGAAGAGCGCAAAACCCACAGTTACATTGTCCAGCCAGGAATTTTGGTAAAGACCAGCAAGGACACCGAGAGGGATACCAATAATAGCCATAATTGCTGTTGCAGCTAATCCAATTTGAATGGAAATCGGCGCTGCTGCTGAGATGATGTCGATGACCGGTCTATTCGAAATGATAGAGTTCCCCAAGTTTCCTTGTAGCAAATGCCAGAAGTAATCACCAAATTGGATGAGAAATGGTCGGTCTAATCCTGCTTCCTCTCGTAAAGCTTCAATTTGCTCTGGGCTCCATACCACGTCTCCCGGAGCGCGGAGGAAGATTAATTTGATGGGATCACCAGCACCGTAAAATGCCAATGCGTATACAAGAAACAATACGATGACTGCGGATGGTACCCATTTTATAAATCGGCCAATCAAATAACGTCCCATGCTGGAACTCCCGTGGACAAGAATCCCTCCTATGCTTGAACCAAATTTTCTACACCATTTGTATTCCAATGTCCTGAAATGATTAAACCCTGCTTAGGATAATTTTACAAGGATGTGTTAACAAGTACATGGGGGTAGAGTATGCATATCTCTACCCCCATGCTGATGAACGGTTGTGTTTAGTGCGGTTCAATAACGACGTTCCAGGGTTCCACAACCTGCCAATCCGAATTCTTTGACCAATTCGTCACCCAAGGCATAGCATATCGAGGCATGTTCTGGAAGTAGTAAGGGACAAACATGTAGTCCTCGAGGAATAGCTCATGCGCTTGTTGCGCCAGCGCGATGCGGTCTGGATCATCCGCACCCTTCGTTGCTGCTTCTTCAAGTAGCCTATCAACCTCGGGATTGTTATAGCCACCCATTTTCCGCTGCGCAGGACCGCTGGATGAGTGGATCGTGCCCATAAGGTAAACAACTGGATCCGGGAATCTGGCGCCAGCATCATCACGGAAGATCTGGACCCGATCCTGATCTGGGCCAGAGTATTCGTCAAAAGCGGCCTTCATTTCAACTTCCTCAATACCGAGGGTTTGCCGCCATACTTCTGCGATATATTGTGCTGCGAGTTCGTGTGATGCCTGGCTAATGCCGACAAAGTATAGCTTCGGAAGGTTCTCCGCGTTTTCATAGCTTGAAGCCGCCAAAGCATCTTGAGCAGCGCCCGCGTCAGGTACATACCACACATATTCCGGATCAACACCTTCAACCGCGACCAAAAGTTGAGTCACGGATTGACCTGGACCATTGGGGAAAGCTGCTTCAAAAACCATGTCTGGATCTACAGACATGATCAATGCTTTCCGTACATTGATGTCGTTTGTCGGTTCTTTGCTCCCATCAAGCCAAAATTGATGCCCGCGTGGAATCATTGGTCCAGAGACAAATTCCTCTCCCATTTCCTCCACAAGGGTTGGTGTGAAGATTTCGTTCATAGCATCTAGTTCACCGCTCTGGAAAAGCGTAATAGCTGTTTGAGCATCTTCCACGGCGATTAAAGTGACCTTATCGATCTTCGGCTCACCCATCCAAAAGTTGGGATTCTTCACGAACACTGCTTCACTCTTGTCTAGGTCCATCGATACGGGCATAAAGGGACCACTGACGACCACACCGTTTTCAGGGCGCCACCATTCAAAGACCTCTTTTCCGTCAGGTCCAACAGCTTGAGATGCTTTCACTGGCGGGATTAAGTTCGTGGCCATCCGTTTGTAAAAGACAGGATCAGGAGCTGTGAGTGTGACTTCAATAGTGTTGTCATCAACAGCAGCAATACCGCTCATCTGCATAGCTTCACTGTTGATCACCGCATCGTAACCTTCGACGCCTGTGAAGAATAGGCCTACACGCTGATGTTTTGTCGTGGGAACCGCGCTTAGATCCCATGTCGCTTTGACATCGCCAGCTGTTATTGGGCTTCCATCTGAGAAGACAGCCTTTGGATCAATCTTAAACGTCCAAACCGTGAAATCATCATTTGCTTCCCATTCATTGAAGACGTATGGGTGAAGTTGGCCATCGCTATCGTAATACATCGGGCTTGCCCACCACATCGAGAGCCAGAAAGCGCTATGGCCACCGCCCCTTAATGGTGACAAATCATCGAACCGGGCTCCGACCGCAATTCGCAGCTCTACCTCCTCTTCTTCTTCGGATGGTTCTGCAGGTTCAGCCTGCTCCTCGCTAGGTTGCTCAATTTCTGGCTCTTCTGTGGCAGGTTGAGCACAAGCAGCGAGGGACAGCAGCAATGTGACTAAAGCGAATAGAGCAATTATGCGAATTTTATTTTTGCGTTCCATAATCCTTTCCTCCTATATGAGATCCCATTTCCTCTATCTTTCATGAGTTTGATCTATGAAGCTCCTATGGATTCAAATACTGATTGAGATTCTTTATCCTCCTTCCCCCCCTCCTCCATAAGCGTAACTGGTATTTGTCGGATTAAAAGACATTGCCGTTCTTTAATCGGGAAATTACATCGCTTCATTGTAGATATCCCTGATGTCTTTGCGAGTTATCGGACGAGGGTTATTCTTCAAGAGACGCTGAACATCTAGCGCTCCATCGATAAGATCTTCAAGTTGCTCTTCATGAACACCCACTTCACTCATATTTTGGGGTATGCCTATATCTTTTGATAACTCTTTGCATGCTCCAACAGCAGCTTCCGCTCCTGAACGTACACTAAGATGTGTAGTTGGCACTCCTAACAGCTCGGCGACTTCGGAAAACTTTTTGAGGTCCCCTAACAGATTGAAAGACATCACATATGGCAGCAACAATGAATTGGCGACACCGTGTTGAACGCGATTCAGACCTTGTAAAGGATAGGCAAGAGCATGCACTGCATTAGTGCCAGAGTTTGCTATGGCAATTGCTGCATACAGGCTCCCTAAAGCCATTCCAGTACGTGCATTTAAATTATTTCCAAAATAGACAGCTGTACGCAGATGATTACCAATTTGCTTGGCTGCTTCTCTTGAGAGAGGCTCGGTTAATGGCGTTGCATTTAATCCAGTGAAGGATTCAATTGCGTGACAAAGTGCATCCATGCCCGTGGCTGCTGTGAGGCCTGGTGGGGCGCTCAACGTAAGTACGGGATCAACAATGACAAGATTGGGAATAATGTGTTCACTAACAATAGCTTTTTTGACACGTAACTCTGGAACATAAAAGAGAGCATTTGGAGTGATCTCCGCACCTGTACCAGAGGTTGTCGGCAATAGAATTGTCGGTACACCACGACGTTTAACCAGATCAGTCCCCAAGTAATCTTCAACCCGACCCTCATTAGTAATCAACATAGCAACTGTTTTTGCAGTGTCCAGAACGCTACCTCCACCTAGACCAACAACTACGTTGGGAGCAACTTGTTGAGCCTCAGAAAAACAAGTTCCTACATTTGAAGTAGATGGTTCAGGTTCGACATCAAGATATACTTCAACATCAAATCCAGATTCTTGAAGCCAAGTTTTTGCTTGATCCACTATACCGACAGAATTCAATCCTTTGTCACTTATGAGGAAAACGGAACCAGAACCAAGATTCTTGGCAAATTTCCCCATTGCCTCTGCACTGCCTTCTCCGAAATATAATTCCTGTGGAATTCGGAGGGGTGCTATTCTGTTCATTAGATTCGTTTTACTCCTGTGATCAATTGACTTGAAAATCTTCCAAGCATCAAACTAATCCTGATTCGCTAGCATAATCTCTGGTCCTAGCTTAGCTATTTCATCTAACTCAGGTTGTGGAGCAGTCTGGTCTGTAACAAGAATATCAACAGCACTCATTGGAATAATTCGGGCTGAGGCTACTTGACCAATTTTAGAGCCGTCGCATACTACAACCACCTTCCGAGAAAGATCTATGGCTTTTTGCTTCTGGGGGATGCGGTCGAGAATCTGGTTTGTTGCCCCGTATTTTGCTGATACACCCACTGCGCTGATGAACGCCAAATCAAAAGTCAATCCACAATTCTCTAACGCCTGTATTGAAAGTGGACCAGCATACACCCAGGTCTCCCGATGTAATTCTCCACCTATCTGGATTATCCGAACAGTTTGAAGGGAGGCTAGTTTATAAGCTACATTTAATCCGATTGTCACAACTGTTAGATCATTTAGACCATTAAGATGTGGAACAATAAAAGGAGTTGTAGTGCCGCCATCAATAAATATTGTTAATCCGTCATCAATGATAGAGGCTGCAGCTTTACCAACCTCAGATTTTTCTGCTTGGTGGGTTACTTTTCGCACCTCGAAAGGTGGTTCAGTTACAAAATTAGTTTTTGAAAGAGCACCCCCGTGTACACGACGTACCAATCCAACGTCTTCTAGCTTATTTAAATCACGCCGTATCGTCGATGAAGATACCTTAAAATGTGTAGCTAGGTCGGATACCTGAACTGCAGGGTCTTCTTTCAGGATCTCAATAAGTTGCTGTTGCCGAATCTGAGAACTCATATTTTCATCTCACGATTGTTGGAGGTACATGAAATTGGCGTTTTTGTGAGTTAAGTAAAAGTAGCACTTTCTAGTGTGCAAATACCTATAGATTGCTGGAATGCGGTGATTTGAGGCGATAATTGCGCATTAATGCTCGTATAATAGCATATAAGACGCAATAAATCAAGTAGGAAATGGAAGAAATTGCACATTATTGCTTGACTGCGCTCATTTATAACGCTATAATGCAGACACTACCTTTTTATTAACAAATACTGACAGACCATCGTAAGTGTTCACTCTAAACCATTGCTGATGGATGGGCATGATATACGCTGGTAAATTATTGGGATTAGAATAAAATACAAGCAATTAATTCTCCAAATATTGAGGTTACTGTCTTATGAAGATCGGTGTCATTGCTGATGATTTAACTGGCGCTATGGACACTGGTGTTCAGTTTGCAAAATATGGATTGAAAACTGTATTAAGACTAGACAATCGAAACATTCCATCTCAAGAAGTTGAAATAATAAACACTGACTCGAGAGAAACATCGGTTGACTTGGCGCGCAAGCGTATGTTCGATGCTGTTTCATCTCTACGAGGGAGATTATTATTCAAGAAAATTGACTCGACCTTACGAGGACATCTTGATGCTGAGATTACGACAATTCTTAATGCGAGTAGTTTCCAAAAAGCAATTATATGTCCTGCTGTAATAGAACAAGGTCGTATGGTTCTTGAGGCACAACTTTGGATAGATGAACAACCATTACATAAGACCGCGTTTGCACATGATCCTACCTGGCCTGCCCACACATCCCGAATCCAAGATCGTTTCCATGGAGATATCGCCGGCATCCCTCTATCAGTTGTGCGATCTGGTAAAACAAACCTTCGAACCAGACTTCAGTTTTCAAAAGAACACATACTGGTTCCTTCCGTTACATCAGGAACCGATCTTGTTCATATTGCTGAAGCGATCATCTCCACCAACATCCTACCTTGTGGCGCATTTGCTTTAGCACGTGCTTGGATTGCTGTGTTGACAAACCGCGAACCCAATAATAAAAAATTGAGGACTAGTATGAGACACCCCGTTCTCTTTGTCTCTGGAAGTCATCATCCAAGAACTCACGAACAATTACGAGTTCTGATAAATTCACAAGACATTATTGAAATAGTAGTAACAACAAATGCACCAGAATTTAACAATCACGTTAGTAAAATGCCGAAGCTGAAAGAGTTGCAAAATAAATCAATCCTTATTCGGTCTCCAATAGAAGATGTTCTTTCAAATAAGGAAAAATCAGCTATACAAAATGGTTTGGCAACAATCACAAAATCCATCATTGAGACTTACCCCATTAATGCTCTTGTTGTCTGTGGAGGAGATACGGCAAGCTCCCTACTAAGAGTATTGTCATCAGAGACGATCAATATCCATGGTGAAATTGTGCCTGGTTTTCCATTTGGGACACTCCAAGGAGGCATAGGAGAGAATTTACCGATTCTCACAAAAGCTGGAGGATTCGGCACACCAGAGATTTTGACAAATTCATTTAATTAATTACAACCGTCTTCTTAAAGTAAGAGTGTTTGAAGGAGCCTAATATGCAGAATAACAAGGCACTACTCGCAATCACCATGGGTGATCCGGCTGGGTGCGGACCTGAAATTATTGCTATGGCTGCTGCAACCGAAAAGCATAAACCAGTTCGACTGGTGTGTATTGGCGATTATGCTGTAATGTGCCGGGCTATTGATATCGTTGATGTCGATATTAAGGCAATTCCGATAAAATCAATTGATGAAGCACACTTTGAGCCTGGGATTTTGCCAATTCTTGATCTTAAGAATGTCGACCTGGATAAATTGCGATGGGGAACGGTTCAAGAGATTGCGGGAAATGCTGCCTACGAATATATTATCCAAGCAATTGACCTCGCGATGGAGGGAAAAATCGACGCAGTTGTGACCTCCCCTATAAATAAAAAAGCTTTACATCTAGCTGGACATAAATTTGATGGCCATACAGAGCTTCTTGCCAAACGTACAAAAACAGCAGATGTGACAATGATGTTGGCCTCTCAACATTTCAGAGTGACACATGTCAGCACACACCTGTCACTTAGAGACGCGATTGATCGCTGCACTCGAGAACGATTGATTAAGGTTATCCAACTTACACATGAAGGTCTTCTACACATGGGAATTAGTGAGCAAAAGCTAGCTGTTGCGGGGCTTAATCCTCATAGCAGTGAGGGAGGAGTCTTTGGTCGGGAAGAAATTGATATTATTCAGCCAGCCATTGATGAGGCGATCGCGGAAGGTTTTAATGTATGCTCGTATCCTGTCCCAGGAGATACTGTTTTTGTTCGCATGTGGGAAGGCAAAGAGTTTGATGCTGTCATTGCACAATATCATGATCAAGGCCATATCGCAGCGAAAATCATCGATTTCTGGGGTGGAGTAAACATTACTCTTGGTTTACCAATCATCCGTACCTCTGTTGATCACGGAACTGCATTCGATATCGCAGGGAAGGGAAAAGCCGATCCTAAAAGTCTCATTAATGCTATTGAGTATGCTCTAACCTTAAACAGCAATTGGCCCACTCGCAAAGCACCTTCAGAATAAATATGATTGATCAGATATTTATCGAAAGGTAATGACAAGCATAACCTTATTCACAATCACCAGCCACGAAAACGGAGATAATTTTGTTTTTTCAACATCAATTTTTTGCAGATTATTACGATCGACTGGAAGGTCTTTTCAAAACCATGCGCAATTCAGTTGAAGACCTTCCTATGGAGGCTATTAATTGGGTACCCGGCGAGGATATGAACAGTATGGCTGTATTAGTAGCACATACTTGTGGTTCGACTCTTTATTGGGTTGGCTCATTTCCTAGTAACGAGGATTCAACCCGTGTGCGTGACGACGAGTTTTTATTTAGGGGGAAATCCGTGGATGAACTCCTTACAATGTTAGACGACACACTAGCAATGTGCAAGTCTTATCTTGAGACATACACACTTGAAACAATAGAAAGTGAGAGTTTCAATAAAGATCGAGGCAGTTCTTATTCCCATAGCTGGTCCCTCATTCACGCTATCACGCATGCAGCGGTCCATGTCGGGGATACGGAGATCACTCACCAGCTATGGGTTCACCGACAACAATGACGAGATCCAATATACTTCATTTTCGAGGTGGTGATAGGGTTGGATATTTTATCTGGTTGATGGAATTGTAAACAATCGTGGACAGTAAATTTTAACTGGTACCAAATTGCCGATCTATTGACTGCTCGGCATTCTTCAGATAATAGCCCAGAGCTTAATATCCTGAACATATATTGCATAATGTAACCAGTATAAGAAGCAACAACGTCTACTGACAAGTGATTATGTAATAATTTTTGGGGACAGTATTTGAAGGTTTCATTTGTGTGGTTAGAAAGCCAAGTTCTTCTAGCACAATCTAGTCCTTTCGACAATTGTGGTGTAAGTAACATAGGGAGAATTTTTGTGATAGATTTTGATAATTACAATCAACC
>JAUWLJ010000058.1 GCA_030613705.1 Chloroflexota bacterium | reverse complement strand
GAAGGTGTATTTAAGCCCGAGAAATCTGAGGAGTAGGAATTGCGCCAGGATATCGAAGATTCGCGCTTCGAGGACTTGTGAAGTTGGCAGCCTCCTCTTCCATCCTGGTTGATGGATGATATTTTCATGCTTCTGACCTCTTAGGAGACGGAAAATGAGAAATCAAAGCGAACTTTCGTCTCAGATGATTGAGAAATCTCCGGGAAAGTGATAGCTATACGAAACCGCAATCTTTTCAGGGAATTTCACCAAAATATTTTTGGTGAACTCTCTAATTCCATAATTGGGCACCTCTATTCCCAATCCAGACCAGAGCGACACCCAAAATGTGTTTCTTGAATAAGTACTTTTGTATAATAGATCAGTGACAGTTTACACTAGTCGTGGATGAATAATATATTGATAATGAAGATAGTAAATATCGAACAGAATCATAATTCTTAATCAGGGTTTGGAGGTTGGTGGATGCCCGTTAAGGGATGGATCGAAGTTGATGAACGCTACTGTAAAGGCTGCGACTTATGTGTCAATGCCTGCCCACAGGAGGTGATTAGCCTGGATATGGATCGTCTCACTCCAAAAGGCTATCACCCGGCTTACCTGAGCTCAGAGGGCTGCACCGGATGCGCAATTTGCGCCATCGTTTGTCCGGAAGCAGCCCTGACTATTTATCGCGAAGTACCTGCCAGGCGAGCGAAAGCTCCTGCATAAGACTTAGGAGTAGTTAAATGGCGAAAGAATTGCTTAAAGGCAACGAAGCTATCGCTGAAGCCGCCATCCGTTCAGGTTTGGAAGCCTATTTTGGTTACCCGATCACACCTCAAACTGAGATACTCGAATGGTTCTCAAGACGGATGCCCGAGCTTGGGCGTACCTTCTTGCAAGCTGAAAGTGAGCTGGCGGCGATCAACATGGTTTACGGTGCGGCCTGCACCGGGGCGCGGGTTATGACCTCCTCCTCCAGTCCCGGGATCTCACTGATGATGGAAGGGATTTCCTATATTGCCGGGACAGAAATCCCAGTCGTGTTGGTAGATGTGATGCGCGGCGGTCCGGGGTTGGGTAATATCGCTCCTGCCCAGGGAGACTACAACCAGATCGTCCATGGCGGGGGACACGGTGATTTCCGACCGATCGTACTGGCGCCGGCCAGTGTTCAAGAATCGATCGATCTGACTATTGAAGCATTCGAATTAGCTGATAAATACCGGGCAGTTGTCGTCGTGCTGATCGATGGCTGCATTGGACAAATGATGGAGCCTGCCGAATTACCCCCAATGCAGCCGATCCAAAAGCGAAATCAAGAGTGGGCAGTCACTGGTGCAAAAGACCGCGAGCGCCGCATTCTCAGCTCAATATACATAGACCCAGAGGATGAAGAGGTAATTAATTTCCGCCTTTTGGAGCGCTGGAATGAGATCGAAGCCAACGAGCTGCGCTATAAAGAGTATTTCATGGAGGATGCTGAACTGGTGGTGATTGGATTCGGTACTGCAGGACGAGTCGCTCTCTCGGCAGTGCGGGCTGCCCGATCAGAAGGAATTCCGGTCGGACTGCTGCGACCAATAACCGTCAGCCCTTTCCCATATGCCCGGATTAAAAAGCTGACTGAGTTGGCCTGCGGCATGCTGGTCGTTGAGATGAATTCTGGCCAAATGCTTCAAGATGTGCTGGCAGCAGTTGGCGGCAAGATTCCAATCGAATTTTATGGACGTATGGGGGGTGTGGTCCCCCTGCCAGATGAAATCCTCGCTGAAATCCGGCGTCTGTGCTACGAGCCCGTTGCCCCGAGCGCAGACCCAAGAAAATCCTGGATGAAGCGCATGGATATCGCTAAGAATTAAGGAGTTTGAAGCTATGGGTTTGAATCCACCTGTTGAAACGGTTTATAAACGCCCAGAAACTTTCACCCAAACAACCACGCATTATTGCCCCGGATGCACACACGGGGTGGCTCACCGTTTGGTAGCCGAAGTCATGGAGGAGATGAATCTCCAGGAGAAGACTATCGGTGTCGCCTCAGTGGGCTGTTCGGTATTCATCTACAATTATATTGACTGCGATTTCGTGGAAGCTGCTCATGGACGCGCCCCTGCCATGGCAACAGGCATCAAGCGCGTGCTTCCAGACCGGATCGTGTTCACCTACCAGGGAGACGGCGATCTGGCCTCAATCGGTATGGCAGAGATCGTCCATGCCGCGGCGCGTGGAGAAAACATAACTGCCATTTTCATCAATAATGCCAACTACGGCATGACTGGTGGGCAGATGGCTCCCACCACTTTGCCCGGGCAGAAAACCACTTCCTCCCCCACCGGACGGGATGTCGAGCAAACCGGTTTCCCCATCCGCACTGCGGAAATGCTGGCTACCTTGGATGGCGCGGGTTATATCGTCCGGCGCAGCTTGCATGACCCGAAGAATATTCGCAAGGCGAAAAAATCAATCCGCCTGGCATTTGAAACGCAGCAGAGAGGGCTTGGGTTTTCGATGGTCGAACTGCTGTCCACTTGCCCGACAAATTGGGGACTAAATCCAATTGAAGCTTTGCAGTGGATAGAAGAACGCATGCTCCCGGTTTATCCTCTTGAAGATTTCAAAGTCTCCCCCAGTCTCAGTCAGGTCAGGGTTTGATTGGGAAAAGGAAATTAAATGCAAACTGAAATAGTGATCGCAGGCTTTGGCGGCCAGGGAGTGCTCTTTGCAGGACAGGTTCTTGCATATGCAGCCATGGATAACGGAAAAGAAGTGACCTGGATCCCATCCTATGGGCCTGAAATACGGGGAGGGACTGCCAACTGCACGGTGATCATTGCTGATGAGGAGATCGGTTCTCCCATGGTGCGTCACCCGCAGGCTTTAGTCGCCATGAATCTGCCCTCACTGGATAAATACGAATCAGCGGTAATTGAAAACGGAACGCTGATCGTCAATACTTCTCTAATCGAGCGGCCTGTCCAACGAGATGACCTGCACAGTGTGCTTATCCCAGCTAATGAGATCGCTGAATCATTGGGTGATAAGCGCATGACAAACATCGTGATGGTCGGAGCTTTACTCGCACAGGAACCCATTTTACCGATCGAAGCCATTGAAGCAGCGTTGCAAGACCACCTTCCGCAACGGCACAAGAAATTACTCCCGCTTAATTATCAAGCCCTCCGGGAAGGTGCTGAATTTGTGCGTAAGGAGCGGATAGGACAAAAAACATAACGGAATCACCCTCTGGGAGCCTGATCCTCTAGCTACATACATCCAACATCACACTACATCACGATTTCATCCCAGATCATTACCCTCGGCACTCATTACCAGCAGGTTATCAGGGTCCAAGCAACTTCACCGAACATCGAACCACGTCCTTGAACCTCTTTTACGAAGGGGCTGTCTTATTCAGACAGCCCCGCCTTTTTGCTCTCACACTAAATTCAAATGTGGCTGTATTCTCAATTTGTGGGTAACTATCTGTGATACCTATGCGCAGATACTTCGAACATTAATTAACCCACTCAGTTTGAATATGTTTTTGTCGCACTCAAAAAAATCGGTTACAATATTATTCATCCCATTATTATCTGAATATATTCGTATTCCGGAAATATGAGGAGGCAATTGATGGATAATCAGGATCAGCTTTTTTATATATGCCCGATATGCTTCCGGGTATGCGAGACAGAAGCTGAGTGCCACGAACACAAAATGGTCTTATGCGAGACAGGTCACCCTGGTGACAAACGTCGCAAACCGGTATCAGACCAATTTGGGAATTTGGCCTCCCGCGCCCCTCTCTGGTACTTAGAAGCTATAAACAAGGAGAGATAAGAGTAAGAGAAGATATCTTCTTAATCATCAACATCGGTTTTCATTTCTGCTTAATCGCGGGCTGGATCGGCTCCCAGCTCGTGATTTTTTTATCTTGGTGAAATAATGCAGGAGCAAATCATCCGCAGTTTTGCCATGTAGATTCTAATGGCCATGAGCTGTGGATGGTTCGACCAGAAATTACAAATCCTTAAATGAATAAGGGCTGCCTATAATTTCTTTATAGACAGCCCCTCAAGACTTGATCACCACTGTCTTATTCTCTATTCCATAATCGCGACACCCTTATATTTTAATGCTGCGTGAGCAGCTGATAATCGGGCGATCGGGATCCGGAATGGTGAGCAGCTGACATAATTCTGCCCTATCGAGTAGCAGAAATCGATCGACTCGGGATCACCACCATGCTCGCCGCAAATACCCACTTCCAGATCTGTCCGTGCATCTCGGCCAGCTCGTACGCAGATTTCCATCAACTTACCGACTCCCTCCTGGTCGATCGTCTGGAAGGGGTTCCTGGGCAGGATGCCATCTTCCACATATTTAAGCAGGAAGTTGCGTTCGGCATCATCCCGACTGTAGCCATACGTCATTTGGGTCAGATCGTTTGTACCGAAAGAAAAGAACTCGGCGACATCAGCGATCTCACTGGCAGTAACTGCGGCTCGGGGGATCTCGATCATCGTACCGAATTTATACGGGAATTCAACACCTTTCTCCTGCATTACTTCTTTGGCGATCACAATCAGTCGTGGCTGGATCACATTGAGTTCATTTACAGTTCCGGTCAGCGGGATCATCACCTCGGGTTTGGCATTTATACCTTTGAGTGTGACGTTGGCCGCAGCTTCAAAGATCGCCCGGACTTGCATTTCCACGATTTCTGGCATCATGATGCTCAAGCGAATACCGCGCAATCCCATCATCGGATTGCTTTCATGGAGATCTTGAACATGGCTAAGCAAGTCTTCCTTTTCTGCCAAACCCTCAGTCTCACCTTTTACCCGCATGGTGATCACTTCTTCCAACAACTCTGTCTCAGAAGGCAGAAATTCGTGGAGTGGTGGGTCAATCAAACGAATGATCACCGGGTATCCATCCATGGCTTCGAACAAACCTTCGAAGTCCGAGCGCTGGAAGGGGAGCAGTTCATCCAGGGCGGCCTTTCGTTCAGCCGATGTGTCAGCCAGGATCATGCGCTGCACGGTAGGCAGGCGTTCCTGCTCAAAGAACATGTGCTCGGTGCGGCAGAGTCCGATCCCAACCGCCCCATAGGAGCGCGCCCGACGGGCATCAGCAGGATAATCGGCGTTCGCCCAAACCTCTAAGCCAGTCGTCGGCCAGCCTTGCGGCGCCTTGCGAATACCAGGTGTAGCACTGATCTCATCTGCCCAAGAAAGCAATGTCAATAGATCAGTTTGTTCTTCCAGCGTGGGAGCAGTCGTTGCAATTTTACCCAGGAAGACTTCCCCGCTGGTGCCATCAACCGAAATCCATTCACCTTCATTAACCACTTTATCCTCGACGGTCATCAGGCGTTTCTCAAGATCAAGGCGGATCATGGCTGCACCTACCACGCATGGAACACCAAATTGGCGAGCGACCACCGCTGCATGGGAGGTAGCGCCTCCCTCACTGGTCAAGATACCTTTGGAAGCCAGCATGCCATGCACATCATCAGGCTTGGTGAAGGGTCGCACCATGATCACATCCTGGCCTTCCTCCTTGGCCATCCGCTCTGCGGTATCGGCATCAAAATAAACCTGCCCAACTGCCGCACCAGGTGAGGCGTTCACGCCTGAAGCATACAATGTGCCAGTTTCACGCGCTTTTTCCATCGCTTGCAAATCGAATTGAGGGTGAAGCAGCGTATCAACATCATCGGGCAAGACCCTTACAACTGCTTCTTCTTTTGAAATCAATCCCTCATTGGCCATGTCCACCGCGATTTTGACAGCAGCCTTTGCAGTTCGTTTTCCAGTCCTGGTTTGCAGCATCCACAATTTATTTTTCTCAACGGTGAACTCGACATCCTGCATGTCGCGGTAGTGGCGCTCAAGCTTGTCACAAATCTCCAGGAATTCTTTGTATGCTTCCGGCATCTCATTTTCGAGATTACTGATTTCTTGCGTGTTGCGAATTCCAGCAACCACATCTTCACCTTGAGCGTTCAGCAGGTAATCCCCATAGAGTAAGTCATCACCCGTGGCAGGATCGCGGGTAAAAGCAACCCCAGTACCCGAATCCCAACCCATATTGCCAAACACCATGGTCTGAATATTAATCGCAGTACCGAGATCATGCTCGATTCCTGCTGCGTTGCGGTAAGCCACGGCGCGTTTACCATTCCATGAATTGAAGACAGCCTCGGTTGCCAGACGCAGCTGTTCATAAGGGTCCTGGGGAAAATCAAATCCCATGTTTTCCTTCACCACCGCTTTAAATTTATCAACCAGATTTTTCCAATCCTCAGCAGTTAATTCTGTGTCAGACTTAATCTCTTTCTTCTCTTTGTATGCATCCATCGGTCCTTCAAATGCTTCGTCAGGAATGCCCAGGACAACCTTGCCAAACATCTCTACCAGCCTGCGGTAGGCATCGTAAACAAAGGTTTCGTCTCCAGTTAATTCAGCCATACCGGCTGCAGTTTCATCATTCAGGCCGATATTTAGCACGGTGTCCATCATGCCTGGCATGGAAAATTTTCCCCCAGAACGGCAGGATATCAAAAGTGGATTGCTGGTATCGCCGAAAAGCTTGCCAGTTGCTTTTTCGACATTGATCAATGATTCCAACTCCTGATCCCACATCCCGGCTGGAAATTTTCCATCAGCATCCAGATAACTGTTGCATGCTTCTGTGGTGACAGTGAATCCGGGTGGTACGGGCACACCTGCTCGGGTCATATCTGCCAATCCAGAACCCTTGCCTCCCAGGAGGGCTCTTACGTCTTCCCAATCTCCTCCAACCTGCTCTTCAGCGATCTCAACCTCGCTGAACAGGTAAACCCATTTCTTTTCAGTCATTTTATTCTCCTAATTTAAAGTAATTAATGATTGCATAGTGTGCGCTCTTAACTGCCTGGTATTTATGCCCAGGGAAATTATGAAATACGCTTCGATATTTTTTGCCAGGTATGGGAAGTTTTCTTCACAAACTGGGTGCGTAAGTCGCCAGACGCACGATGTATAGTTTACCACTCGGTCAGGTATTCCACAAAATGTATTTTGTCAGTACAATGGGTGATGATCAGCATCTTTAAGTACTTAAACTCAATCTGATATTTTCCCGCTCACCTTTCTAACGAGCATTTTTCACAGGTAAATGTAGCAAAGGAGTAAACTGAAATCAACAAAAATGAATCCCACGAATTAGACCAGCAGATCGCACGATTGGAGTCGCAGCTGGCTGATTTGCAAGCGCGACTGCCTGCCCACTCAATCCATCCCAATCTAATCGCAAAGATGGACGAGATTGACGAACAAATCAGTGAAGCAAGATCCCGCCTTGCTGCCCTAACAAACAGTCATGATGGTTGATAATCAATCAAGGAGATTGAAATTTCTATTCATCCTTCTGTAATTTAAATTGAGTAATCATCGCAACTTGCAACAATGATGGGTAAATTTAATTGACTTCCCGTACTCGTTTGTGCTAAAATCATAACGATCCGATAAAGGCAAACCCAGTGAAAGCTGGGGACGCAAAGCCATGGGTCTAATGCCACCTTCGTGGTGGCTATGATCGCCAGGCCGCCGAGATCGTTGACACAAATTATGTCTGCGTTTCTGAGGCCTGGTATATCCAGGCTTTTTTGGTTTTACAGCGTGGTATCCGCTCAGGAGATTGATTATGAAAACACCAGGAACAGTCAACCGAATTAAACGCCATGTAAGCTTGATTCTCGTGCTGGTTTTAATGGCCTCATTCACGATGACCGTGCCATCTCACCAGGCAGAATTCGGCTCATTCATTGTCAGGGGCTCCGATTTAGAGGCAGTGACTCGCTTGGTTTCAGCCCATGGTGGGCAGGTGACCTCAATGCTGGATTTGATCGACAGTCTGGGTGCCTCGTTACCAGTGAACGCACTCCCCAGACTTCTTGCTGAACCTGAGGTCACCTCCATAGTTCCCAATGCCTCAGTTTGGATAACGGGCAATGAATTCGATGGCGATCCTGCTCCCGCCAGCGATTATCCCGATCTGGTCGGTGCGGATGTTGTTTGGGATGCCGGAGTCACCGGTGAGGGCGTAACAGTCGCGGTTGTTGATACCGGATTGAGTAATCACCCTGGATTGCTCAAGAAAGTAAATGGTGTCAGGCTCAACCGGATCGCGGCCTGGGTTGACTTCGTTGAAGGTAGCAATTCCCCCCGCGATCCTCACGGTCATGGCACCCATATTGCTGGCATTATTGCGAACGGTCAGCAAGGACCTGATGGTGATTGGAATGGGGTTGCACCTGGAGTCCGTCTGGTAGGTGTCCGCGTGCTCGACGAATACGGTTACAGCGATTACGAGAACGTCATTCAGGGTATCCAGTGGGTGATTGATCACAAGGACGAATACAATATCCGGGTTATGAATCTATCCCTGGTCTCCAATGCAGAGGTTCCATACTGGGTGGATCCGCTCAATGAGGCGGTAATGGAAGCCTGGGCAAGCGGTATCATAGTGGTTGTTGCCGCTGGGAACGGCGGTTCAGATGCCATGACGATTGGTGTGCCAGGAAATAATCCCTATGTGATCACCGTGGGCGCATTTACCGATAATCACACTCCAGATGACTGGAGCGATGATTACATAACTCCCTTCTCTGCCGCAGGACCGACGCTGGACGCGTTTACAAAACCCGATGTCATGGCTCCTGGTGCTCACATGGTATCTACCATGGCAAAACACAGCACTTTGGAAAATGAGCACCCCGAGAGCCAGCTGCCACATAAATATTTTTGGATGGCTGGCACATCACAGGCTTCTGCGGTTGTTTCCGGTCTCGCGGCCTTGGCGTTAGCTGAAAACCCAGAACTCACACCTGATGAAGTCAAGTATCGTCTCATGGTTACTGCTTTGCCGTGGGTCGATCTCGATAGCACAGAAGCGCTTTACAGCCTATGGCAGCAAGGTGCAGGCCGGGTTAACGCTCCTGATGCAGTTTTTGCTGAGGTCACCGGCAGCGCTAATTACGGGATGGACATTTTTGCAGATCTGGCCGATGAGGAACACTACGAAGGATATACCTATTACGATGAGGAAAATGGGGAGTTCCGCTTACGAGGGGAGTACGCTGATTGGACAGGTGGATATGGAGCCTGGGCAGGTGATTATGGTGCCTGGGGAGGATCATACCCTGAAACGGCAGTTGCATAGAGAGCATGAGCAGTAGTCTGACCTGCATGCACAGTACACTATGTAGAAT
>JAUWLJ010000310.1 GCA_030613705.1 Chloroflexota bacterium | reverse complement strand
GAGTCAGCTTCGCTCACACATTCAAAGAAGCGAAAGCACCCGGCAAGCGTACCACCCAATATTTCGAAATGCTGGGACACCGCTCGATCTACCATGACGGTTGGCGGGCTGTCTGCCCCTGGCCGGGCACCTCATTTGTTGAATCCGGTAGAACCTTCGGCACACCCATTACTGCTGAACAATTAACCGAACTGGATGCCGCAAGTTGGGAGCTGTACCATGTGGCGCAGGACTTCGCCGAAACTCACAATATAGCTGAGGGCAATCGAGATAAACTAATCGAGATGATCGCCCAGTGGTACGTGGAGGCGGGTAAGTACAATGTCCTGCCGGTGGATGGTCGCGGACAGCAGCGCTTTGCAGATGAACGCCCGCAGATCGCCGCCGACCGCAGCAGCTACACCTTATACCCGGGAACACAGGAAGTGCCCGTTAACGCGGCGGCCAGGATTATCAACCGCCCGCACAGCATCACCGCCGATGTGGATATCCCTGCGGGCGGCGCAGAAGGCGTGCTGATCTCTCAGGGCGGGATCGACGGCGGCTATTCCTTCTACGTCAAGGATGGCAAACTCCAGTACCTCTACAATTACGTCGCCCGTACCTTCTACAACGTCGAATCGAACACTCCTGTACCCGCTGGAAGACACCAGCTGCGTTACGAATTCGAAGTGACCGGTAAACCGGATGTCCTCAAGGGACTCGGTTCAGCTGGCCTTGGTCAGCTCTATATCGATGGAGAACTGGTCGGGCAGGTCGAGATGGAAGTCACCAACCCGATCATGCTCGGTTTAGCCAGCGGCGTCGCCATTGGCGCAGACCCAGGATCGCCAGTCACAGACAAATACCAGGCACCGTTCGATTTCAGCGGTGTCATTCACACTGTGACCGTGGATGTCAGTGGTGAGCTGATCCAAGATAGCGAAGCCGAGATGCGGGCCATTATGGCTCGGCAGTAAACTCGCTCCTTAGAAAATATGGATCAGAAACCGGGTTTCTTGAAGAAACCCGGTTTCTTTGGGCACTGAAAGATAGCTTTCCATAGCCGCCATCTTCATCAATTTACCCCCTTTTAGAATTAAACGTCGCGAAAGGATCAGGCGAACCTATGCTGACAGGTAAGCGGCCAGTAATCGAGGTAGAATATTAACAACCACGAACAAGAATTGGAATCCACATGACTTTAGAGATCGCAACCGTCTTTGCCATCACCGCGCTGGCTGTCATCCTTTTTATCACTGAACGAGTACGGATGGATCTGGTTGCCCTGCTGGTGATGGTCAGTTTAGCCCTGACCGGTATCCTGACGCCGGTCGAGGCGCTGTCTGGCTTCAGCAGCGCGGCGGTGGTTACCGTGTGGGCGGTATTGATCCTTAGTGCCGGGTTAGCCCGGACAGGAGTTGCAGGGTCAATCGGGCACCGCGTCCTGGACCTGGCGGGCAGTAGCGAAACGCGCCTGGTTTTGATGATCATGCTGATGGTCGGTGTTCTTTCCGGATTCATGAATTCGATCGGGGTCGCGGCTCTATTCCTGCCCGTGGTGATCGATATCTCCAGGCGTACAAAAATTCCCCCTTCCAAACTGTTAATGCCCTTGGCTTTTGCCTCCCTGATGGGGGGTCTGACTACACTGATCGGTACCCCGACGAATATCTTGATCAGCGAAGCGCTGCGTGCAGCTAACCTGGAGCCTTTTGGCATGTTCGACTACACCCCGGTTGGCATTTTCGTGCTGGTGGCTGGGGTTGCCTTCATTGCCCTGCTCGGTCGCCGCCTGCTGCCCGATCGAGATATCAGCCGTGAGACTGCAAGAGGTGGGCAAGCGGATTATAAAGAATTTTATGAACTTCAGGACCGCATGGTTATGGTTTACCTGCCGGATGACTCCAACCTGGCTGGAAAAACTCTGGGGAATAGTAAACTGGGTTCGATCCTGGGATTGAACGTGGTCGCCATCATCCACGATGGGCACACGCAGTTGGCTCCTTCTGCGGGTACGGTTCTCCAAACAGGTGACCGGCTTCTTTTAGAGGGGCGCCTTGACCAATTGACAGAATTTCATGATCGGCAGCATTTAGTGATCGAGGACGAAAAAATTGCCATCGAAAGATTAACCTCAGCAGAGATCGAACTGGTTGAGTTAGAGCTTTCGCAAGAATCATCTCTGATCAACCGCACGCTGCGCCAGATAGACTTTCGCCAGCGCTATGCCGTGATTGTTCTCGCTATCCGCCGCGGAGAAATTGTCTGGCGTACCAACCTGGAAAGTATCCCTCTGCAAGCGGGAGATAAGCTGCTGGTTCAAGGCGATCAAACTCAGCTTAACGCCATTCGCGAAGATAGAGATTTTATTGCCTCGCCTCCTCAGGCGGCACAGGTTTACCATCTGGAAGAACGTTTAATGTTGGTGAGACTCCCCGAGGATTCATCTCTGGTCGGGAAAACCCTGACGGAGAGCAGGTTGGGGGATGCCTTTGGTTTGGGAGTGATGGGCATCATCCGCCAGGAGAAGACCCATTTGATGCCCGGTCCGCATGAACGTTTGGAAGCCGGAGATACTTTATTGGTGAAAGGCAATCGAGAGGATTTGCTCACTGTGGATGGCTTGCAGACCCTCAGAATCGAAACCGAACTACCTCCCGAACTGAGCGAACTCGAATCTGCAGAAGTTGGTATGGTGGAAGCCGTGCTCTCTCCTCATACCACCCTGGTTGGCAAGACCTTACGCGAGATACACTTTCGGGTCAAATATGGCCTCAGCGTTTTAGCTATCTGGCGGGAAGGGCACGCCTACTACTCAAACCTGGGTGAGATGGCGCTGCGCTTTGGCGACGCGCTCCTGCTCCACGGCCCTCGGGCAAGAATAAAACTCTTGGGCAGCGAACCGGATTTCCTTGTGCTGACCGAAGAGGCGCAGGAAGCGCCCCGCACCAATAAAGCTCTGTTGGCAGTCTTGATCATGGTAGCAGTACTCCTGCCGGCTGTGTTCGGCCTGGCGCCGATCGCCATCATGGTTGTGGTGGGTGTGGCGTTGATGGTTTTAACTGGCTGTTTGACCATGGATGAGGCTTACCGCGCCATCGAGTGGAAAGCCGTTTTCCTGATCGCGGGCATGATCCCCTTGGGGATCGCCATGCAGAAAACTGGAGCAGCCAGTTTCGTGGCTACAGGGATGGTGGGCCTGCTCGGTGTCTACGGCCCGATGGTTGTGATGGT
>JAUWLJ010000217.1 GCA_030613705.1 Chloroflexota bacterium | reverse complement strand
ATGGGTGGGTGTGGGATCAGTGGGTGTTGGTTCAAACTGGCCTGCATAAAATTCAACATGCGATATTTCTTGGCATATTTGTGCATCAGGTGTCCCGACACGGGTGACCCTCACGTGAGTGGTGCCGAGCCCGCTTGCCTGGTAGCAGCCATCATTTGGACTGCCGATAGTGAGCGGGAAACAGCCCAGACCTGATTTGACGATCACTTTGATGATCGTCTCAGGGCCATCGTACACGAAAGGTGCCTGCTCGACCTTATCCACCCAGCCAGTATCGCAATTCCCTTTCCCAGCGACAGTTGCCGCTTCACCTGGGTGCGGGACGGATAATAACGTGATGCTGACCAGCAAGCAGGCCATTCCAAACAAAAAACTAAACTTGGTGATTCGTTTTAAAATAATATGAAATTTCATTGTATCCTTCCCAATCCCTAAATATGATTTTGGATAATATAAAAACCGGCCTCGTGGGCCGGTTTCGCTATTCGCTCCCCATTGACCTTTCTGCCCGGATGGACAGATAAGCGACCATATTCAGTCAATGGATCATCGCCTTTCCCTTGATGGCTATTCAATTGTTAACTTTCCGTCATCTATAACGCCGGTAGTAAAATTGCGTTACATAAATACTTGAAATTGGTTCAAATCGCACCAGTGCAATGTGCGATTATCCTCACTCAGGGATCATTTCCTTTTGAGACGAGTGACAATCCCATAAAAAGCGATCGCTAAACCGATAAGACCGAATCCCAGGGGGATGATCGTCAATACATTTGCCCCTGAAACCAAACCCGGTACAGAACCCGTTTGAGGGATTAATGCCTGAGGTGGTGGTGAGCCCGGGAATGGAGTCGGGGGTGGCAATGTGGCGGGCGGAGTACGCGTTGGTTTTGATGTAGCCGTGGGTGTAGGGCTCTCATCCGGAGGCGGTGCGCTTTCCGTAGCGGTAGGGGTTACCGGGGTCGCGGTTGGCGGATTGGTCGCGGTGGGTGGTACATCGGTCGGGTCAGGTATATTTGTAGGAAATGGTGTCGCAGTTGGCACCGATTTTTGGCGGACATTCAAACCTACGTTGAGCGATCCTGGATCACCATTGGCGGTGAAAGTGACCTGATAAGTCCCTTGAGTCAGGCGACCTTCAAACTTTTTAGAACCCCGATTTGCGCCTTCCTTCCCATCTAAGACATTAAAACTCCCCAGGGGAGTTACACCTTTTCCAGTTTCATCGGTCTGGCAATCCCCCGTGCTGCAGTCGTAAGGACAGCCGGCTTTACTGTAATCCTGGTAGTAGAAGAATGACAGGCTGACGAGCATCTCCGGTTGATCAACGGTAAAGGTCCATTGCTTGGTCGGTTTTTCAGGATTTTTGAGCCGGGTAGTCTGAGCCCAGTCGTTCGGCGGTGTACAAGACGATTCTTGTTCAGCAATTGACGCCAGACCAGATGTGCTTTCCTGGGCGGCATATACGGGCGAGTGAGACAGGGCTAATAACAAGCCAACTACCAGGCACGCGCCAAGGATCAAAATGGCTCTTATGGAGATAATCTTATCGATCGAGTGTAAGGTAAGCATAAAAATTTCCCAACCCAATGTGAAACTAAAATAAAAACCGGCCTCGTGGGCCGGTTTCGCTACTCGCTCCCCAATGACCTTTCTACCCATTTGAGTAGAGAAGCGACCAAATTAGGTCATCAGATCGTCGCAATTCCCTTTCGAACTAATCTCTAACCCCTTTTCAGTCTGTTTGGCCGAAAATCTCTCAGCAAACAGCCTCGCAGAGGTTAGAAATTGGTTATTGTTGTCAGGTATAACGACGGTTTTTATCAATTGTTACATGATTTCCAAACCAAAACATAACCAATTTCGAGTATCGAATGGTGGTATGTCCTTATGGACTTGACAGCTGCGGGAAATTATTTGGGATTTTGATAATTACTTGATCTGAATAGTATTTAGATCATCCAGCAACATACTCTTTTCATCCGCTTCTTTGATCTTTTCGGCAGTGGTTCTGGCGTCATTGAGGAAAGCCTGCATTTTCTCCTCGTTCCCACCTGCCGCCTCAGCGCGTGCCAGCGCTTCGTAAGCATATCCCAGGTAAAATGGGGCCACATCACCCTCTTGGCTGGCTTCCAGGCATAATTGACCGTACCTTCTGGCGTTATTCGCTTGCCCAAGAATGGCGTAGATGCGGGATATTTGCCAGAGTGCGATTGAAGCACTGGTATTGGAATAGTCATCACGCTGGGTCCAATGGTAATGAGAAGCGAGACTGAGACGGATCATTTCTTCATCTTCTTCTGGGGTTCTCTTGGTTTTGTCGATCAAATCCCACGCTTGATTAAAGCAGTTCACCGAAAAATATTTGTGGGCAGCTTTCCGATCAAATCCGGTTTTGTCAGCCATTATTTACCTCCTGCATGGATTTTTGAGTATGGTGGGTTGTCTTATTTCGATTTCGTAGTAAACAAAGGCAATTATCAGATAATTCTCCCTAATTATATCAAAATAGAAGGCGTACCTGATCGCCTTAGAGAGTATGTGCCTCAATATTCGCCCAACCCGAAGGGAGTGTTTTCAAGTTGTGTGCCATGAGATCTTAAGCCAGGTAGATCTGGTAATCGATCCCATGAAAAGGATTGAGAGTTGGGAAACAAATCATGGAGTTTAGGCGTCCATTCTTCATCTCTGTAATGAGGATATAATCACGTTCAATGTCGTGAATGGAGAACTTGATTTACAGATGGGTAAAAAAGTCTTGAACCGCAGATTGCTGCTTTCCATAATTCTGGTGTGTCTGATGCCGGCCTTGGCTTGTAATTACCCATTCAGCGCGGCGCGTTCTGGTGCAATTGATGATTTGCGCCAGACACTGACAGCGATGTCACCTGTTGTTCCAGTGGACACGACCCCTGTCCCGATTGGAGGAGAGAACCAGGGATCATCACAGCCTGGTGAGGTTGAGGTGCCTGCTGAGACGCGAGCTGCGACCAGCCAGCCAAAACCAGCAGCACCCATTCTGGATGAGAGTGGCGAAAGGTATACCTATCTCACCAACCCTGGGGACACACTGCTTGCTGTGGCGAAACGCTTTGCCGTTGATCCTGACCAGATCAACTCGCCTCAACCCATTTCAGCGGAAGGTTTGCTCCCCTCAGGTCAGGAATTGTTGATCCCCAATCAGGTTGGTGAGAGCCGCTATTCCGAGATCTTGCTGCCGGACAGCGAGATTATTAATTCCCCGTCAGCCAAGGATTTTCAGATCCATGAATATATCAGCGAGGCTAACGGATACCTGAGCACATACGAGGAGATGGTCAAGGGGAGCTGGCTTTCTGGGGCAGACATCGTGAGAAAAGTTGCCCAGGAGAACTCGATCAATCCCCGAATACTGCTGGCATTGTTGGAATTTCGCTCCGGCTGGGTTTTCGGAGAGATGGAGCAGGGTTCAAAACTCGATCACCCCATCGGCTTCTTTGTTCCAGAGTATAAAGGTCTCTATTACGAGCTGGTATTAACCGCTACCCATCTGGGAGTGGGATATTATGGTTGGCGATCCGGGGATAGAACCTCCTTGACTTTTCCAGATGGCAGCGCGATCCGCCTCAGCCCCGGGCTGAACCCGGGAACCGTGGCTCTGCAGGCCCTGTTATCCAAGTTGTCTAACCAGGTTGAATGGCGCGCAGCTCTATACGATCCGGATGGCATTGTCTCACTCTACGAGCAGATGTATGGTGATCCCTGGATGCGAGCTGCCCAGGTTGGGCCATTATTCCCGGACAGCCTGGCACAACCGAACCTGGAGCTGCCATTTTCTCCGGGCGAACGGTGGAGTTTCACCGGAGGGCCACACCGCTCATGGAATTCTGGCAGCCCGCGGGGGGCTTTGGATTTCTCACCAGTGACTGGGGAACCCCCCTGCACGATTTCCCGAGCCTGGGTGACAGCCTCTGCAGAGGGGGTGGTAACCCGTGCCAGCGACAGTGTGGTGGCGATCGATCTGGATGGCGATGGGTATGAGGGTACTGGATGGGTGCTGGTGTATCTGCACATCGCTGAGCCGGAGAGCATCACACCCGGATCGCCGGTCCTGGTGGACGAGCCCATAGGTCACCCTTCTTGCGAGCGCGGTAATTCCACCGGCACGAATGTCCATATCGCCAGGAAATACAATGGTGAGTGGATTCCAGCTGATGGTCCCTTGCCCTTCGTGTTGAGCGGCTGGGAAGCTCATAAGGGGGAGAGAAGCTACCAGGGTGAACTGCAAAAAGGGGATCAGACCATCACGGCCAACCCGGGGGGACCCAGTTCTTCGCTAATAATCAGGGAAGAGTAAGCGTTGTGTCGATCTTTCTGTGCGGGGGATTTGCAAGCATTGAGTTCACCTGTGAAGTCCAGCTAATTAGTAAAAAAAAAGGTAACTACTCAGCCACGTCACTGCGAGGGGAACAAAGTGCCCCGAAGCAGTCTCCCGGTTTTTTACTGAAAACGCCCTTGTGGAGATTGCCCCGGTCCCGTCCCGATGGTCCAGGATCGAGATCTGGCTCTTCCCGAGACAGGCTTCGTCGTAAAAAAAACGCTCCTACTAAGAAACTTAAGACGATGTCACTGCGAGGAGCGTTTTTTGCAACGTGGCAGTCTCCCACTGCGCGAGGAGATTGCTTCACTCCGTAAACTTCGTTCGCAATGACACACAACAGAGTTTCTTTCTGTTTGAGCAGCGCCCAACGCGATGTGGAAACACTCGCAATGA
>JAUWLJ010000169.1 GCA_030613705.1 Chloroflexota bacterium | reverse complement strand
AATGCTATTCTGGGGAGGTCCTTGTTGAGGTATCGAAATTATAACATTCAGCAACTTCGGGCCAAACGAAGTGATAAAATTTCGAATGATTTAATCGGATTGAAATGTGGATACCTTCTATACAAGTCATTCTTAATATATTGCGTATAGCCACTAATAGAAGCATCTGGAAATACTATAAAAGAGCGGGAATTGTTAAGTTTGATAAGATGCAAGATCTGAGGAGGATCATATACTATGCAATTTGAATTCGCCACTGCAAGCCAGATCATTTTTGGCAACGGCAAAATTAGTCAAATTGGAAAGATTGCCAGGAGAGAGGGCAGTAAAGCGTTGGTTGTCTGCGGCAGCTCGCTGGATCGATACTCCAGTTTTAATTTATCCCTTTCTGATTTTGGAATTAAATATTTATCGTACTCTGTAAATACAGAGCCAACGATAGATGTTGTGAGAACAGGAATTGAATTGTGTCGTTTCGATGGATGTAACTTGGTGATTGGGATCGGTGGTGGAAGCGTTATCGATACCGGCAAGGCTATTGCGTTATTATCAGCTCAAGAAGGTGATGTTTGTGACTATCTGGAAGTTATTGGTCAGGGAAAGGAAATTTCGACTCCGGGTATCTCAATGATCGCCATTCCTACTACTGCAGGAACAGGAAGCGAAGTAACTCGAAATGCGGTTATTGGTGTTGAGGATCATAAGCTAAAGGTGAGCTTACGGTCACAATACATGTTGCCAAAGGTTGCTTTGATTGACCCGGAATTGTCCATCAGCATGCCTCCAGAGATAACTGCTTCAACAGGGATGGACGCAATAACACAATTGATTGAACCATATGTTTCAAATCAAGCAAATCCAATCACAGACGCATTCTGTCAGGAAGGACTGGAATATGCGGCGGCTTCTATTCGCGAAGTCTACCATGATGGCTTAGATCTTGGAGCACGGGCTAAGATGTCTTTGGCGAGCTTATTTAGTGGATTCGCCCTGGCAAATGCAAAGCTTGGTGCAGTGCACGGTTTTGCCGGCGTCTTAGGAGGAATGTATCCCACTCCACATGGAGAGATCTGTGCATCATTACTGCCTGCAGTCTTGAAAGTTAATATCCGAGCTTTGCAGAAAAAAAATTCAAAATCTGATTATCTCTCGCGGTATGAACGTATCGCACAGACCTTGACTGGAAATGTTGAGTGCAATGCTGAAGATACAGTGGAGTTCATTGCGCAATTAAAGTCTGATTTACGAATTCCTCCGCTTTCCCAATTTGGGGTTTTAGAAGTAGACTATCCCGAAATTATCGTAAAAGCTGCCAGCTCCAGCAGCATGAAAGGAAATCCTGTTCTCCTCACTCCAGATGAAATGTACACAATTCTTGAACTGTCACAATAATCTCTCTCACCTCAGCAATTAATATCACCAAAGTTAAATGATTTATTTCTCACGATAAGTTTTTCCGGTGTGTGTCATACGCGTGTGAGCAGCACATATTGACCTGTTCACACGTGGGTTGTTAGGTGCCAATTAGTTTCCGGTTTTAGTTCGAAGAGGAATGTATGTTTACTGTGATTATTTAGTCAACTTTTCCTGGTATGTCGATTAAATATAAATCCAAATCTGAATTAATCAATTTCTAAATTCTCACCTTTGAATTGAGTTTCGTAGAGTTCTGCATACAAACCCCCTTGATCCAACAAGGTACTATGAGTACCTTGTTCAATGAGCTGACCACGATCAAGAACGAGAATATTATCGGCAGCAAGGATTGTTGATAGGCGGTGAGCTATCACCAAACTGGTTCTTCCTATCATTAGAGGGGCAAGAGCGGCCTGGATCAATGCTTCGTTGTGAGAATCGAGATGGGAGGTGGCTTCATCAAGGATGAGTATACGCGGATTTTTAAGGATCACGCGTGCGATCGCCAAGCGCTGCTTCTCTCCACCACTTAATCGATAACCTCGTTCACCAACAACGGTATGATAGCCATCAGGTAATCCCTGGATAAAATCGTGTATATTAGCTGCCTTACATGCTGCGGTGATTTCTTCCTGATCAGCCTCTGGCCGCGCGTACAAAAGGTTCGCCCGGACAGTATCATGGAATAGGTATGTCTCTTGGGTAACTATTCCGATCTGATCGGCAAGAGATTCTTGAGTTATGTCGCGAATATCGTAGCCATCCAGGGAGATTTTGCCACCAGTAAGATCATATAATCTGGGAAGCAGATAGGTGATAGTTGTTTTTCCTGCTCCAGAATGACCAACCAGGGCGACTAATTTCCCCGGTGATATTTCAAAAGATACGTCTTTGAGCGCCCATCGACTGGTGATATCAGGAACAACAGATTTGGTTTTATCCTCATCGGCATAAGATGGTTGCCCGCCATTAGCATCTTTGGGTTGCCTATCTTCAACACTGAAGTAGCTGAAGGATACATTATCAAAAGAGACTAATCCGTCAACTTCGGATAACTCAATCGCTCCAGGCTTATCTTGAATATCAATTGGTAAATCTAAGTATTCGAAGACTCTCTCGAAGCTGACCATTGAAGTTGCAAAATCAACTTGAACGTTCGTCAGTGAAGAGATCGGGCCATATAAACGAGTCAAATAAGCTGCGAAGGCGACGATTGTACCGATAGTTAATACATCTGACATAACTAGATAACCACCAGCCCAATAAATTAATGCGGTACCGATAGCTCCGGAAATGCCTAATCCCATGAAGAACCAACGACCAACCAAGGCGCGTCTAACCCCTACATCGCGTACGTTCTCGTTGATATCTCTAAAGCGCTCAGATTCTTGTCGTTGCCGTCCAAATGTTTTAACTAATAAAGCTCCATTAATACTTAATGTTTCAGTGATCAGGCTGCTAAGATCTGCGTTGTATTCCATAGCTTTTCGGCGGATTTCCCTCAGGATTCGAGCAACCCGCCTGGTTGGTAATAGAAATAATGGCAGCACTGCAATTGACAGGATGGTTAGACGTGCATCAATTGTGATCATGACCACAAGGGTTGAAAGCAACGTAACCAGGTTCGTAACGATATTGGGTATTGTGCCAGTAATGGCGTTTTGGGCACCCACCACATCACTACTGAAGCGGGAGACAATTTCGCCAGATCGGGTGTGAGTGAAAAAACGAAGTGACATTCTTTGCAAATGGTCGTACATCTCCTGACGCAGATCGAAAATAATCCCTTCTCCAGCTTTCGCGCTGAAGTATCTATCAACAATCCCAATCAATCCGCTGATGATTGGGATCCCGATCATAGCTAGCGCTAGGATTGTCAATTGTCTGAAATCTTTTTGTGGGATAACAACATCGATCAATGTACGGAAGAGAAGAGGTGGTATCAGCTCGATCAATGAAATGACAACTATGGCAATTAGGACAATCGCAATATTGCCCCAATAAGGTCGTGCATATGCCATGATGCGCAATAGGAGCTTTCGATCGATTTTCGCCTTTCCTTTTGATTCATCCGCTCTGATTAGAGACCACCAACCACCGTGAAACATGGACAGCTCACCTTTCCAAAAAAGATAAAATTATACGCCATCTGGATTTAACAAACCCCCTCACTAGTTTGTAACAGGTTCTTCGATTCATCCTGAGAATATAGGATAAGATTATAATTCATAGATGATTTCACTTGAGGAGTGGAATTCCATGCATTTCAAAGTTTGGTTCGACATCGCTCCAGTGTAAGGGGTTATTTACCTAAGACAAATGCTCCAGAGCTGTTTAAATTGGTTTTATCAGCTGTTAAATTACCTCCACGATTGCCAATTGACAACCTGGCCGGATGATTGTTGTTCACACGGAAGGAAAAAAGCAACTTCAATAAATTTATCACCGCGACTGGTTCATCATCGCCCAGCCCCGATTTGTGGGTGTGTCATCCCGGAGCAGGGGAGGGTTCGGGCAGATAGAAAATCCTACACTGTTGATTTAATTGCTATCATGATGGATCACCTGAGTCTGGCGGCAGCTGATCTAGGATTTGGAACCTGTTGCTGGTCTCATTTGTTGTTGAAGAAGCTCGTAAAGCCCTCCAGATCCTATCCAATGCAGATCCAATTGAATTTATGTCTTTGGGATACCCTGCTGGAAACCCTGGTAAAAAGGAATGCAAACCACTAAGTGAATTAGTTTCATATGAGACCTGGGGTAATCGAATTGATAAAAATAGAGATATTATGGGTTTAGAGTTTTGAGTTGATTGATGAACCTATGAAAATATACAAGAATCCATCCATATCTGAACCAATTATATTTAATAGTGGGTTTACAGATTCTAATACTGGAATATCAACAGATGGGATTGAATATGTGTCAGAGGTATTCGACCGCCAACTTCAAGAGGGACTCCATCCTGGGGCTCAATTGGTTGTATTGAAAAATGGTGGTGTTGTCTTAGACCGATATGGAGGTTATACGGGAACGAGTGGGAAGCATAAGATTACACCTGACACTCGCTTCCTGGTTTTCTCATTAACAAAAGCATTTACCAGTGCGTGTGTTTTCAAACTGGTTGATGAGAAACTTGTAGATCTTGATGCACCTGTGGGGTATTACTGGCCTGAGTTCTCCTGTCAGGGAAAAGAAGGGATCACCATCAAACAGGTTATGCTGCACCAGGCTGGATTACCGAATCGTGGATTTGTTTACCAAATTATTAATATATCGAATTTGGAAAAATTGACTCTAAATATTGCAAGGCAAAAACCACAATTCGATCCTGGGAGCAAGACCGCTTACCATTACCTTAATTTTGGATTTATATTGGGAGAAGTCATCCGCAGAGCTAGAGGGATGCCAATTGATGTATATCTGAAAAATGAATTCTTGATCCCGATGGGTTTAGGCAATACAAGCATGAAGGTATCAGAGTTTGGCAGTAAATCTTATGCACGCCTGTGCTCTGGTACGTTTGACCATCAACTTGTGGCGAGTGTATTTAATTTGACAAAAGTGCGCTCAGCGGTTATTCCCGCTGCCTCTGTACATAGTACTGCTCGGGAAGTGGCGATATTCTTTCAAATGTTGCTTAATTCTGGCAAATATGCAGGAAAACGGTTTTTGAAACAAGAGACTGTCCAATTGGCAACATCGCTGGGTTATGAAGGATTCGATGATTCGCTAGGAAGGAATACTCGGTGGGGTTATGGATTTTTCTTGGGAGGTGACCACAGATTACATCCGGAATTACCAGATGGGATGGGAAAGGGGAGCAGTGTCGATACATTTGGACAATATGGTCAACGAACTTCAATGGCCTGGGCGGATAAGAGAACCGGCACGGTGGTTGTTTTTTTGTGCAATCGATTTCTCTCCACTTTAGACTATAAGGTTCGCTTACAAGAGATATCCGATGCAGTATGGGATGCCATTGAGGTTTGATGTTTACACGGAAAAAAATTTGCATATTATGAATTGTCTTATGCACTCGCTCATATTGTGAACCGATAAATTCACCGGTCAGTGGTTTTGGAGAATAGGGGAGCGTAGTGTAAATACTGAAATCTCTGGGGGACAATTAT
>JAUWLJ010000311.1 GCA_030613705.1 Chloroflexota bacterium | reverse complement strand
GCCATCATCAGGTTCATCGAGCATAACCTGGATTATCTTCAACTAAGCTCTTGGGATTACGAAGCAACAATTCCAACGCAATCCCAGTTATCACGCCTGCAATGGTTCCAGACATCATGATGCCCGGCAGCAGTGATATTCCCGCCGCCCAAGCTACAGCGCTGACAGCGATCCACCAGCCTGACCATTGGATCTCCCTCCGAAGGATCAGCCATTGAGCAGTTCCTGTGGCGACACCGATCAGCATCCCATTTACGAAATCAAAACCCAAAGAATACGCAATTAAGCTAATCCCCCAACCGATGGACCATCCAATAAGACTCACTACAATCCACCGCCAAGCTTTATCGATTCGCGGCTTCAGAACCAACCACTGTAAAAATGCAATTGCGACCCCGGATGGCACCAGGCCTATTCCAGACAGTAATACACCGCCTAAGAACCACCCCAAGGCAGTGGCTAAAATCCACAGGAACCAGAAGGCCCAGTCGAAATTGTTTTTTTTCTGAACGGGCATTCAGTGTTCTACCAATGAAAGCGTCTCATGGCGTCAATGGCTTGGCAATGCTCAATACGACACCGATCAGCGCGCAAATCCGGTTAATTGATCCATACTCGGACAGACGAAGAGGTTCCGCCATAGTAGCGTTGTGATGTAAAAACTTCCTAACCCTTAACTGAGCCGGCCATCATACCGCGCACAAAGAAGCGCTGCAGCACGAAGAAGACGGTTAGCGGCAGCAACATCGTCACAAAAGCGCCGGCGGTCAACAAATGCCAGTCCTGACCGCGATCCCCGACGATCTCAGCAAGGCGCATTGTCACCACCTGGAAGTTCGGATCGCTGCCCAAAAAGATCAAGGCGACCAAATAGTCATTCCAAACCCACAAAAATTGGAAGATGGCAAAGGAAGCCAGGGCTGGGACTGACAGTGGCAGGATCAAGCTCGTGAACACTTTGAAATGGGAAGCGCCATCTATAAAAGCCGATTCTAAGGTCTCACGCGGAAAGGTGCTGATGTAATTGAACAGCAGGTAGGTTGCCAAGGATAAACCAAAGCCGGTGTGAGCCAGCCAGATGGCCAGGTATGTGCCGTTAAGGTCAATCCTGGGATCAGCATAGAACTTCAGGATGGGTACCAGGGCGATCTGTAAAGGTACGACCAGCAGCGCCACCACGACGATAAAGAAAAAGCGCCGCCCAGGAAAATTCATCCAGGCGAAACCATAAGCCGCAAAAGCGGCAATAAGTATTGGGATGACGGTGGCAGGAATGGCAACTGCCAAACTGTTGAACAGGGCTCCCCAGAAATCATCACCGGGGATGACCTCAATGGTGCCATCGGCATGCGTGATTTCAAACTCTTTACCCTGGAGCACCTGCCTGTAGTTTTCGAGGGTGAAATCCCAATTTACCGTCCACTCCCTCTCCTGGACTTCAATTCTACCAATCCGCCGGTTTCCAATCCATTGAACGCGCATACCATCTTGCGTCTCGATACCTTCACGCATTTCCTCGAAGGTAGCCGTTACTCCAAAAATCTCCATCGGGGCAGTCGCGTCCAATCCCTCCTCGCGAGGATCAATTTCCTCAACCACAACCCACTCGCGGTGCGGGAAGATCGACCACCAGCCGGAGGTCTGGAGGTCAAAACGATCGCGAAAGGAAGAAATAAACAGCCCAACCACAGGTATCATCCACACCAGCACCAGCAAAGCAAGGCTGATGTTGACCAAGATCGCGCGTTGTCTTTGTCCACTCATCTTAGAAAGCCTCCGTTTCCCTAAACTGGCGCAGGTTGTAAACCATCACTGGGATAACTGCGATCAGCAAAATGACAGCAATAGCAGAGCCATAACCAGCATTACGGGCGATAAAGGATTGCCGGTAGAACTGGGTGGCGATCACATCCGTCCCAAACTGCCCACCGGTCATCACCCAGACCACATCAAAGATCTTTAGTGTAAAGATGACAATCGTAGTTGTAACAGTGATGATAGTGCCCATGATATATGGGATCATGATCTTGAAAAATACCTGCGTCTCGCTGGCTCCGTCAATACGAGAAGCTTCTAGGATCTCCTCTGGGACGCCCTTGAGTGCGGCGGAGAACAGAACCATGGCAAAGCCAGCCTGCAACCAGACTACGATGACAACCAGGAAGAGGTTATTCCAGGGGGCGATTGCCGTGTACGCCGTCCAGGCATGAGGCTCACCCCCTAATGCCACGACAATGGCGTTAAGCAATCCAATCTGGGGAGCGTCGATGGGTTTCACCTCATAGATAAAATTCCATATGACGCTGGCGCCGACGAAGGAAATAGCCATGGGCATGAAGATAAGCGATTTAGAAACACGCTCAAACTTACTGCGGTCGGCCAAAATGGCAACCAACAATCCCGTAGCCACCGTTAGCGGGGTGCCGATCAGAATCCAAAACAGGACATTATTGCGAAAAGCCTCTCGCATAAGACGGTCAGTAAATATGGCTATATAGTTCCCCAGACCGACAAACTCTCCAGAAGCCGGTCCTCCCCGGCCAAAAAGACTAATCCAGATAGTTCTCCCAGTCGGTATCGCCAGGTAAAAGGCCAAAATGGCCAAAGCCGGACCAACAAATACAAAGGGCTGGAGCCGCGTAGTCCACTGGTCGGGAAGCATTTCAACAAGCCAGTTAAAGATCCAGTAGAGCGCTGCCACCCCTCCAACACCCCACAAGATAGCTACAATGGTGATAATCCACTTGGGCGCATCTCCATCTCGTAAGAACATGAATCCTGCATACAAGACGATAAAGGCCGCAATGGGGATAACTATGGCTATTAACAAGCGAACAACAAAGGTCAATATCCGGACAGGCAGGCTGGCGCCCTTCTGCGCACGCTCCTCATAGTACTGCATTAGCAACTCCTCTCTTCAAGCAGAAACTTTCGAGGTCATTACTTAAATTTAAAAATGAACTTCTATAGTCCACGTAGTGAAACAAGCAATGATTATGAAAAGCAAAGAACAGGAAATGATTCACTGGGATCATCTCTATTCAAGGATCCGAAGCCGATACTTTATCCTTTACCTTGGGGTCAAGGATAAATGGGCTGCCAGTTATTGCAAACTGGCAGCCCAATTGAACCTTTATGAAAAGTTTTTACGGCCAGGAGGAGTCAATCTCAGCCAGGACCGTGTCCAGGTCAGCCGATCCGGCCACCCAGTC
>JAUWLJ010000113.1 GCA_030613705.1 Chloroflexota bacterium | reverse complement strand
CAAGGAGCCGCCGAGCATACTCCTGGAAGTGAGGCGGCAGCTTGTTGTAATTTTCAATTGAGATCTGGGTGTTAAAGAATGAGTGAAAAGCGTCCAGATCATCCTCTTGAACGATAATAATCACCTCTTCCAATCCGGCTTCGAGCGCCTCTTCGACGATTAAAAGGATAGCGGGTTTCGCGATGCCATCTTGATCGACGATCGGAAAGAACTCCTTCTTGGTAGCCTTTGTTGCGGGAAAGAGACGTGTTCCGAATCCAGCTGCTGGGATGACAGCTTTTCGGACTTCCTGACCAGGCCGAAGAGTTAATTCCAGACATTCAACCCCCAGATCACGTTCCAGGATCTCGATCACAGCTTGCCGATCTGCCTGGCTGCGGGTGATGAATTGTGCAGTGCCATCCCCCTGAGAGCCGACTCCTTTGCCACCCCATATATGCGGTTTGAGTGGATTGTGGTTCAACACGCGATGAAGCACCGGAGCGGTTAATTCCTCGGGGCAAGCGGGTGTTGCATAACGATCAAAGAATGTTTGTGCTTCGACCATCAATCTCCCCAGATTCTCGCCATCTGAAATACTTAACGCATCTACTGCTTGCTGGGTAACGCGTTTGTTGATTGGTCCGAACAATTCCTGAACACCGCGTTCGATCTCGTTTTCAGCAAATGGGTAGCAGCGATTAAGGCGATTTAGGATCTCCATGGTGTCCTTATGCGCACCTAGATCGACAATAACGAAATGCAGTTCATCCTGCGCTTGAAGTTCGATTGTATCCAGGCGATCACCATCATAGATCATCAATACCGGCCGATTGCCAAAAGCACAGCCCTGATCCATGCGACCACATCGGGAAGGGGTGGTGATCTCTCCCATATAGGCCAGCTCCATTTCACCCCGAATGGTCAATTTCAAATCATAGACTCTATTAAAAGCTCTGGCAGTGAGCACACAGATAGCGGCACTAGATGAGAGCCCTTTTTTGACTGGTAAATCAGTTTTATAGTTGTTGATTACCAGGCCACGCACATGATAGTTGGTCGTAACCTGGTAGGCGACTCCTGCGATATAGCTCCAAAAACCCCCTTTTTGAGCCTCTTCCAGAAGTACATTGGGCTGCATAGGGATTTCGTATGGGCCGATCTTTTCACCTTCCGGTGTGGTTGAGGTCAGAATGAGAGATGTCGGGTGGGGCTCCACCTCAGCATAAATCCCCTGATCGGTGCCAGTTATCAAGGTGTAGCCTTTCTCGATATCGGCATTTACACGCCGGTAACCGCCTGCCCAATCGGAATGTTCACCGAAAAGACAGATGCGACCTGGCACAAACAATTTCATAATATCAACCCGTGTAGATAAATTGAGTTTGTTCGCCGTCGATTTTCACCAGACGGACTGCAATATTCCGTGTGCCAATTGAATTGGGGAGGGTCAGCTCTCCCGGAATTGGTCCCTTCTTTCGTGGCCGGATGGCTTGAGATACGCTGCAAAAAACCTGACCATCCCAATCTGGATCAATCTCCCAATAATCCAAATCGACCAGAAGGTTCGGATGGATAATCAGCATATTATCATTTAGTTGGAAATCATTTCGATGCCCGGATATTCGTTTGAGTTTCAAACTTGATTCATACTTTATATTGAACGGATGGGTCGATCCAGCAATATGTCTGGCACGCGCGGTGTGAACTGCGCGCCAGGAGAGGTCATTAGCGATAAATCGGCGATCTAGCTGAGAAGCGACCAGGGAAGTCGTCCCAGACCCACAAAAGAAATCTGCGACCAGGTCTCCGGGATTAGAGCTGGCCAGAATGATGCGCTCAAGCAGAGCTTGTGGTTTTTGGGTCGGATATCCTGTACGCTCGTTATGCAGGCGAGCGACCACCGGGAAATACCACCAATCTTCAGGGACTTTTCCACGCTCCAGATCTGGAACCTTACCAAAACCTGCTTTGGGGGATGAGGCGAAGGTTTTGATCGTTTTTGGATTGTATGGCACACGCACAGCATCCACATTGAAGGTATAGGTCGGGCTCTTGGTATAGGCGAGGATAGTGTCGTGTTTGCGATTGAAAGCGCTGCGGATGGGTGATGGACCATGGTAAACCCAGATTATTTCATTCAACAAGCGATCCGGACCAAAGATCTCATCCAGGAGCAAGCGGGCGTAGTGGTCAGCGTGCCAGTCGAGGTGCAGATAGAGTGTGCCTTGCGGGGCCAGCAGGCGATACATGAGCTGCAAACGTGGGAAAAGCATATCAAGATAGGCTTCGATATTCTCCCAGTGATCTGCATAGCCATCTGCCAGTTGCCACTCCTTTGGTCGTCTTGAATCTTCGTCACGACCAACCCGCACAGGATAGCGGCGGTTTGTGTAAAAGGGTGGATCGGCGTAGATTAAATCAATCTTGCCCTCATAATCAGGCAACAAAGCAGACATGATGGCTAAATTATCGCCGAGGATTATCTGATTTTCTGGTTCAGCATCCGGGTATCCATTCCCTTGGGGGTAAACAATGGTATCCAGCCGCAGTGCAGCTGATACTGGTTGGGGAGGAGTTTTCGAATCCCAGGTGAGATAAGGCATGTGTAGAAATTAATGGCAAGAACTAAGTTTCACCGCTCCTTGCCAAAGACGCTGGTTTACTTTTGAAACTTCATTTGCAGCATATCTGTTAAAGTCGGCTGTCCGATCTCTTGTAGCTCATAACGCACTCGCTGGCTTGGTTTATTGATCTTAAGTAACCCCGCCAGGTCAATTGGCGTACCAATGATCACCAAGTCAACATCAGCATTGTTGATGGTTTGTTCGAGCTCGCGGACCATCTCCTCACCATATCCCATTGCAGGCAAGATATCACCAGTGGAGGGGTAATTGCGGTAGGTCTGGAGAATGGAACCCACTGCGAATGGGCGTGGATCGACGATCTCGGCAGCCCCAAAGCGACGGGCAGCTACCCATCCAGCACCATAAGCCATTCCTCCATGCGTCAGTGTTGGCCCATCTTCTACTACCAGAACGCGTTGACCCCGGATTGCGAGCGGATCGTCGACGATGAGAGGCGAGGCAGCTTCGATGACTGTCGCAGTAGGGTTGAGCAAATAAAGGTTTTCGCGAACGGTCATCACGTCTTCGGCTGCTGCGGTGTCAACTTTATTGATCACAAACACATCTGCTGCCCGGGCATTTGTCTCCCCTGGGTGGTAGGCCAGTTCATGACCAGGTCGGTGGGGATCGGCGACTACGATGTGCAGGTCAGGAGTAATAAATGGCAGATCGTTGTTGCCACCATCCCATAAGATGATATCAACTTCTTCCTCCGCCTGGTGTAAGATGCGCTCATAATCGACTCCAGCATAAACCACGACACCATTATCGATATGAGGTTCGTATTCCTCCCGCTCTTCGATAGTGCAGTTTTGCTGATCGAGGTCTTCATATTTCGCAAAACGCTGTACTGCTTGCGCGACGAGATCACCGTATGGCATTGGGTGGCGAATCGCGGCCACCTGGTATCCCATTTCACCCAGTATTTTTGATACACGCCTGGTGGTCTGGCTTTTCCCTGCCCCAGTACGCACAGCGCAAACTGCCACAACTGGCTTGGAGGATTTGAGCTCGGTCTTTTCCGATCCCATGAGCTGAAAATCCGCCCCAGCGTTTATCACTAGAGAAGCCTGGTGCATTACATACTCATGGGGCACATCACTGTAGGCAAAAATAACCAGATCGATCGCCTTGTCCTTTATCAGCTGGGATAGATCCTCTTCAGGATGTATAGGAATTCCTTCGGGATAACTTGAACCTGCTAACTGCGCAGGGTATCTGCGCCCTTCTATGTTGGGAATTTGAGCTGCGGTGAAAGCGATCACCTCATAATCCGCATTATCTCTGAAGAATACATTAAAGTTATGGAAATCACGCCCGGCGGCGCCCATGATCAAGGTACGGATAGGTGGCATAGCTTGGTTCAATCTCCTTATTCGATTAGTTTGGTCAGGGATGCGAAAACATCCCCGGGTTACATGACCTCGGGGGCCAGAATACTCAATAGATTCAGTGCGTTAGCGATCGTCTGTCGAGCGGCGGCCACGAGGCGCAATCGGTATGCCCGGATATCAGGATCTGCTTTTAAGACCGGGCATTGCTTATAAAAATCATTAAATGACCGCGCCAGATCAAAAGTTAAATTGGTGATATGGAGAGTCTTATATTCAGCGGCAGCTCGCTGCACTTCGCCTGGGAAGCGCGAAATGGCATCGATCAGCTGGATTTCCGCAGGATCCAGCTCATGTTCGATGGGAGCCGAATCCGGCAGGGGATCTTCTAAGCGGCGTAAGATGCTGTTTGCGCGAACATGTGCGTATTGTATATAGGGGGCTGCTTGACCGTTGAAATCTAAGGCGCTTTCCCAATCAAAGGTGACGATCTTGGTGTTATCACGAGCCAGCATGGGGTACTTCAAAGCCCCTAAACCAACCGCTCGCGCTACATCCTCTTTCTGCTCGTCACTCAGTGAAGGATTCTTCTCCTCGACAATCTCCAGGGCGCGCTCTTGGGACTCGTCGATCAACCCTTCAAGCAGCACGATAGTGCCATCACGCGAAGCCATGACCACATTGCCCGGTAAATTCACCACTTCATAAGGCAGGTGCTGGCTGCGCGTCGCCCATGGATACCCGGCGATCTCGAGGGTCTTAAATACTTGTTCGAAATGCAGTGACTGGCGCACATCCACAATATAGATAGAAGAGTACAGATTGTAATCAGAGAACTTCTTGATGGCTAAAGCCAGGTCCTCGGTAGCGTAGAGCGCGGTACCATCCGAGCGTAATACGACCAGCACCCGGTATTTCTCCTTCTCTAATCCCAGCTTGTCGTCTATGCGCACAATTACCGGGCCTCCCGTGGGCCGTTCATCCTCCGCGATCCCCTCTTCGATAAATTGTTCCACGACCATTTTCCCGGGTTGCTCCATTTCCGAATTGGAGTACCAGCGATCGAAGTGGATATCCAATATCTGGTAAATTTTTTCAAAATGATCCAGGGACCACTGGCGAGTCTCTTCCCACAGCGCGACCACTTCGGGATCCCGCCGGTCCCAGCGGGAATACAGCTCCCGGACCTCAGCTTCCAGCTCAGGATCACCTTCCAGGCGCTTAATGGCTTCGCTGTAAAGGTCTCCCATCCATTTGGTTGTATCCGCAGGGGGTTTTTCTCCCAGATGGTAGCGCTGGTAATTCCAGAGCCACTTGATCACGTGCAGCCCCATATCCCCAATGTAGTTAGCACGCACTACGTCATAACCTGCGAACGCCAGTATGCGGGCGATCGATTCCCCCAGGATTGCGCTGCGCAAGTGACCTACATGAAAAGCCTTGTGAGTGTTGGGGTTGGAAAACTCAACCATCACCTGTTTTCCAAAGGGTGCCTGACGGCCAAAATCTGCTCCTTCCTCCAAGACTCTGTCGACCACGCGTCGGGAGAATTCCGCCGAGGAGTAAAAAAGGTTTAAATATCCATTTAGAGCCTCAACCCCACTGAAACCCTCCGGAATACCGAGGTGCTCTGCCAATCCAGAGGCGATCTCCTGCGCCCGTTGGGGAACATTGATTTTCTTTCCGGCGCGCGCTTCCAGGGCAGCCAGTGGAAAACACGGTGTTGAAATCCCCCACCCCCCGGCAAAAGGGATCGGGTTCCAATGAAAATCATCCAGTTCAGGGATACTATGACTGGCGAGATATTCTCGAATTTGGTCCTCGATAGCTTGCTGTTCGCGTTCAAACATAGACTTTCCGTCGGTAAGAGGATTTTTAATCTTCGTCTTTTACCAGGTTCTACCGAAAGAGGATTATAACATTCATCCCTATCTTTGAATGATTATTGAATCAAAAACGGGAGCTACTAAGCTCCCGTATGGTTTCGCTAAGAATAAGACCATTTAAGATCAGGCGTTCTGTTTTTCAAGGGCATTCAACTGCTTCATCAATCGGCTTTTCCGTCGGGCAGCGTTGTTCTTGTGAATAATCCCTTTTTCAGCAGCTTTATCTAACGCTTTCACCGCCTTGAGGGTTGACACACGCGCGTCTTCCAAATTTTCTGCCAGCATTGATGCCCGGGCATCACGAATGTATGTACGTGCCTCACCCCGATAAACTCGATTTCGCAGGCGGCGTTTCTTGTTCTGCCGGTTACGTTTAATTGCGGATTTGAGATTAGCCAAAATATTGCCTCCAACTTTCCTTTCCTATTTTGCAGCGCGTAATTTTACTTGATCCGCAGGGTTTTGTCCAGTTATTCAGGCGAATTCCTCATTTTCGGTCCCTAATTTATAACGAAAACACGTCATGCGAGCGAAGTGGAGCCTGTCCCGCTCCTGCGGGGACACTGGTAGCGGGGCGAGCCGCCTATTGGCGGCGTGGCAATCTCGTCTTTTATAAAATCACAGTAGGCCGGGTGAACCCTGGTCCACCAGAGGTGAACATACCCGACTTAACGTTATTGCGAACCCCGGTGTACTTCCCGGGGTGAAGCAATCTCCTCCCTTCAAGAATATAAAAGCCGACCACCTATTAATGAGAGTCATTGCCAGGTGATCGGCTATATGGACTATGGAGAGGGCTAACGCTATACATTCCCGATATAGATTAATTCAACTAAATTTAAGCTCACTCAGTACCGATAACACATATTACCGGAACTAAACCTGATGTATTAATAATATTACTGCACTTTTGAATAAATGCAGTAATATTATTATT
>JAUWLJ010000275.1 GCA_030613705.1 Chloroflexota bacterium | reverse complement strand
ATTATGGCAGATACTCAGTAGTCACTGAATCATCGTAGGAGATATATTGCGATATCAATCCCTTCTCCAGACCCCAGGCAACCACATCATCCCATTGAGCTTCGCTCGGCACACTTCCAGTCGGGAAAGTTGGGATATTGTAGCTGCCAATTAATGGTGCAGGAACCAATTTCTGTTCAGTCAGTAATTCATCCCACTCGGTAGGATTGGCGTTAATATCCTTTGCAGCTTGTTCAATCGCTGCCAGGAAGCCCCGGATGGCTTCTGGATTCGCATCAATAACGGATTTCCGAAAGGAAATCAGACTATTTCCGAATTCAGGATGGGCGGAATCATCTACGATCGGTACAGCACCGCCTTGAATCGCTAATGAAGCCAGGGGATCTGGTAAGTTAGCGGCTTCTAATTCACCTGAATCCAATAGTGACATCCTTACTGCAATACTCGGGACCGCAATAGTCACAATCTCTAATGGTGTAAACCCTTCAGCCTCTAAGAATCTGTCTGTTGTATATTCGATCACGGAAGCTTCAGAGATACCGATTTCGATTCCTTTCAAATCCTCTACATCATTGATGCCGCTGTTTTTGGCTGCCAGTATGCGGTATTGCGGAAATTCCGGTGTGGCAGTGCGTGCAAAGGATATGATTTGGATTTGAGTGTTGTCTTGATTATATAAAAGTGTTGAGACCAAATCGTTGATCATGCCATCAGCTTGACCAGCAGCCATTACCTGGTCTCTCTCAGCAGCTGAACCAACCGGGATAAACTCAACCTTAACGTCTTGTGAATCAAAATAACCATTCGCCTGAGCTACATACATCGGTAGTGCATCGAGGATTGGAAGTACTGCGATCTTCAACGTGGCGGGTTCGGGGGTTTGTGCTGTGGGACTGCAGGCAGCGATAAAAATGACTAACGCTAAAACAAACATCTTTAAGGACAATGACATTACTCGTTTAACCATGATTCGGATCTCCTTTAAACGGCCATTTTCTATGGCCTGGAATTAGAGTTCATTTGTCCTAATTATATGCCAAGATCGTCCCAGATTTCATCAATTTTTGTCTTGATATTGGGGTCCATTTGAGTAACTTTCGGCCACTCCCTTAAATACCCTTCTTCTGGAAGTTTGGCAGTGGCATCCACTCCAATTTTACCTCCAAAGGAATGCTGGTAAGATGCATGGTCCAGATGATCGACTGGACCATCGATATGAATTACATCTCGCGACCAGTCGACATTGCCAAAAGCCTGCCAGGCTGCCTGGGAGAGATTTTGAACATCGACCCATTCATCCATAACCACAACAGCTTTAGCTAAAGATAACAACCCGAGACCCCATAAACCGGAGATAACCTTCCTGGCATGTCCAGGGAAACGTTTCTTCATCGAAACCAGAACCAGGTTATGAAAAACCCCCTCCGCAGGCATATTGATATCGATAATTTCAGGTAAGAAGAGGCGGATTAGGGGTAGGAAGATCCTTTCAGTGGCTTTTCCCATCCAGACATCCTCCATCGGTGGAATACCGACGACAGTCGTTGGATAGATGGGTTCCGCGCGATGAGTAATAGCCGTCACATGAAAAACAGGGAACGATTCAACCGGTGTGTAGTATCCGGTGTGGTCACCAAATGGACCTTCGGGTAAATGCTCATTTGGATTAAAAAACCCTTCTATGACGATCTCTGCATTGGCTGGAACTTCGAGAGGCTGGGAGACACATTCGACAAATTCCACCGGAGAACCACGTAGAAAACCTGCCAGCAGGTATTCGTCAATATTGGGGGGGAGAGGGGCGGAGGCGCACCACATGCTGGCAGGATCACCCCCAAGAACGATTGCAGCCGGGATTTGTTCCTGATCAATAATTCGGCCAACACGGGCATGTTCTGCACCGCCTTTATGGCGTTGCCAATGCATCAACAGGGTTTTCTCATCGATGACCTGCAGCCGGTACATACCTACATTGCGAACCTGACTTTGTGGATCACGTGTGATGACCTGCGGCAAGGTAATAAATGGGGCCGCATCTTCTGGCCAACAGTGGAGTATAGGCAGGAAATTTAATGAAGGATTTTCGATTTCAACGATCTCTTGAACCGGTCCTTTTTTTACTTTCTTAGGTATCATTCCAATCGAGCGAAATACATCTAATAAATCTTGTCCCCGGCTGATCATTTGTTGGAATCCATTGGGTAAGCGCGGGTCGATGATGGCTGCCAGTCGTTGGTTCAACTCCTCCAGGTCATCGACCTCCAAAGCCCATGAAATACGCTCGCGACTTCCAAATGCATTGATAATTACCGGCAGGTTCGATCCAGAAACGTTCTCAAACAATAGAGCCTTGTTATTCGCGGCAGGAGATTTACTGATTCGGTCCGTGATCTCAGTGATCTCAAGGTATGCGGATACTTGATGGTCGATGCGTACCAGCTGATCGCGCGTTTCAAGTAGATTGATAAATTCCCGTAGATCCTTCATTAAGCTTGGTTTCTCCTTCGGAAAACAAAGTTGATTATAGCATGGCACAAGATCAATAGAACCTCTCAATATTCACTTCATTAACAATTCATTTGACCTTTAAAATATACCCATCCTTGTTATTTAGTTAGGCTATCAATATTATCAAGTCGCTCAATTGACAGTGATTATTGGCTATGCTACAGTATCCACATATTCAGAGAAGGTTATTACTGTTCAGGTAATTTCCATCAGGAGTAGTGTATTCATGAAATCACGTTCTCAACTAATGGTTGACTGTTTGCGCGATCTGCAGGCCTCCTCCCCCGATATTGAGGCTTCAGCTGTTGTAAGTGTAGATGGTCTGAGCATTGCTTCAGCACTCCCGCAGGATGTGGAAGAAGATCGGGTTTCAGCTATGTCAGCTGCAATGCTCTCCCTCGGCGAAAGAATAGCCACAGAATTAGGACGGGGGAGATTGGATCAGGTGTATATCAAAGGTGATAATGGATATGTGATCCTGATGTCTGTGGGCGAAGAAGCAGTTCTGACCGCACTGGCGCGCCATAAGGCGAAACTTGGGTTAATCTTTCTCGATATGCGCCGGGCAACCGATGCATTGGCTGAATTGATCTGAAGTTGAGTTCAAAATCATGGAACCTGTAGAAAAGAGCGGATATTATTACGCGAATAAATTCGCATTAATTATGTTGGAAGCATTAGAAGATGTTTTGGGGGAGAATGGATTAAAAGCCGTCTTCAATCTGGCCCATTTACCCAATCTGATCGATAATCTTCCCCCTGATAATCTAGAGAAGGCGTTCGATTTTGCAGATGTGTCTGCGATCAACCAGACTTTGGAAGAGATTTATGGACCGCGGGGGGGGAGAGGGCTGGCGTTACGAGCGGGTCGGGCGACTTTTGCAGATTCATTGAAGAATTTTGGCGCTTTAGCTGGAGCAGGTGATCTGGCCTTTAAAATTTTGCCTTTAAACATCAAGATGCGTATTGGCGTACCCTCTATGGCACGGATTTTCACCCAGGTTAGCGACCAGCACAGTACCTCAAAAGAATTTAATGATAAATATGTTTATACAATTCATCGCTGCCCGGTGTGTTGGGATCGACATGATCTGGATAAACCAGTTTGCTTCCTCGCAGTTGGTTTACTACAAGAAGGATTAAGATGGTTATCAGGGGGAAAGGAATTCCGGGTTAATGAATCAAAATGTGTTTCAATGGGGGATGAGGTTTGTGAATTTATTATTCAAAAAACTCCGGTGAGGTAATT
>JAUWLJ010000004.1 GCA_030613705.1 Chloroflexota bacterium | reverse complement strand
TGAGAGCAGCTGCTGCCACAGGTCCCGCGAGTGCCCCCCGGCCGGCCTCATCAATGCCGGCAACATGTTCGATGCCTGCCTCCCATAGTTTTTTTTCAAAGCTAATATTGGGTGCCGAGGGCAGCAGGCTGGAATCAAAGCGTTTTTTCATGCACGAACTTGCCGATTCTGGAAGCGGATTTTGAATATATCTAATGCCATTTGCATTGAATCTTTGGCAACACTGATACGGCTATCCGGATTGTAATACCATTGGATGGGAACCTCCACAATTCGATAACCACGCTGTTGGGCGAGATACAGGATTTCCACATCGAACGACCAGCCAGTGATGGTCATATCTTTGAAAAGATCTTCGGCAACGGAAGCTCTAAAACACTTAAATCCGCACTGGGTATCATTTAGGTCTGGGAGGGCGAGGACCCGGATCAGGGTATTAAATAAACGGCCTACCAGGTGCCGATAAGCTGGTTCGTCATAACGTACCGCCCCTGGTGCTTCCCGGGAAGCAATGGTGATATCGATCTCCTCTATTGCTGGTGGGAAGAAACGGTTGATCTCCATCACCGGCATTGAAAGATCTGCATCGCACATAAATCGATACTCACCGCGAGCCATAAACATGCCCCGTTTTACTGCAGAGCCTTTTCCCTGATCAGGTTCTTGGATTACGTAGATTGGGAGATCGTCATTATGATACTGGTCGGCGAATAATCTGGCAACCTGAAATGTGTCATCCTGGCTGGCATTCTCTACGATCAAGATCTCGGACTGGTAGGATTGGGCTTGTAAGAAAGTCAATACCTGCTCTAACGTATTGGGCAGTCGCTGTTCTTCATTATAGGCGGGAATGATGATAGAGAGGAAAGGTTTTGACAAGAGTTATGCTCTATTCTGCGTTAATTCATACAGCATTGACTATGATCACCGCAGTAAGGATGACCGTGATCAACATAAGGATAGTTAAAACGAATAGGATAATCCACTGCCAAACCTTCAGCTGAAATTCACCAAATCCAATCGTTTCCGATGGAGGAGTGAGAGAACGCAGATCTTCATTTCTTTTTGGTAATGCAGGCTTTGATTTGGTCAAGATTTCAGTGATATGCTGAATTTCTGATGCATCCAAGACCGGGCTCTCTTCTTTCAAACTTCCGGTATAACCATCAACGCCATCGCTCTGCAGAAGTCGAACCGGTGATTCAGGTGCATCGATATAGACACCTGGTTGGGAAAAATAAAGAACGGCTTCTTTTTCATCCAGGAAATAACCATTTTCCTTCAGATATTCGGTAATCGCCCGAGACATGAGCATCGTACGTCTGACCAAATTGGGGCGAGAGGGTTTGTAACTTTCGTTCTTTTCATCCAATTTGTACCAGTTATCCCCTTTGATTCGGAAAATCCCCTTGGCCGCGCTGACGTATAGAGTCTGCACCCCAGTCTGCCCGATGAGAACTAGCGGGACGGGCAAAGAGACTCCTGGAATCGCGACATTGCTAATCAACGTGTAGGAGTTGTCTAAAACCTTTCCTAACTTTGCGATCAGCACACGCTGGGCTTGAACATCCTGATCCCAAGACAAACCGAACTGCCAGATGCCTTTGATTCGATCTACAAAGCTCTTTGAGCTGCCCTCGCCACCGATTGGCGAGCGTTCTATGACTTTCATAATGCGCTCCGATCGTAATAAAGAGTGGAACTCGAAGAGGTTCCTGAGAGGGTGCCGTTTATCAGATAATCTTCCAGCAAATCCACATTCTGAGCTATCAATCGCTCACGGTAGATATCCAACTGCTGGCGTGCCACATGTTTAAAGATATTCACTTCCATCTGCTCTTCAGATCGGAGCAAGGAGTGGAATTCTTCAGGATCAACTCCCTGGCGGGAGGCAAATACTTCTACAGTTTTAATACTCTCTCCGGGCTGCAGTTGGTCACACAGGAAATCTCGCCATTTGATCAAGAGCTTATCCTGGACAAATGGCAACCATTGATCTGGTTGAGTTAAACGGAGTTGGGTTGCCACATTTGACGGCAAGTCTTCAAGAACTTTCACATCCAGGTAGGCTCTCAGCACATTGTGCAGGTACAACCGTTTTGTAAATGTCTCCCAGGTCTGATCCGGACCAAAACCAGGCTGGAAAATATCTAAGATCCAAATCCAATCTGCCTGGAGATGGCACAGGTAACCGGCGATGAAAGCAGCACTAGCTGAGGACAGGTCAACAGGTCGATTTAATCCTGGATACTCCAGGAGCATCCGGTTCCAAGGTACATGCCCTCCTGGGTGGGCGGGTACCGAGAAGAAATGAGTTGCCCTTCGATTTTGACCAGATAATACCTGAACATCTGGGGCTGTATTTCCAAGAAAAAACGCCCCTCGGTGTGTCCGCAACATGCTCCGCAGATCGGGACTTAAAGCGGGATGTTCGCCAATTTCGTGAGCTAAACTCAGGTGATAAAAAGGTGTTGGCACGTGACATTAATTAGATAAGGGGCACGCCTTCCAGACAATCAGTGTCTCCTTGCACATCTCCGGCGATCAAAATTTCGTGGCTGTTCACCTTGATAATTTTGACCGGCTTAAACGTCTTGAAAGTGCTGCCAGAATAAGGTATTCGCTCGCCTGTCATGAGCTGCATCCCTGAATTGAGCTTATCGATCAAATCATTCCGATCGAGCAGGATGTGATCTGACCAGATCGGTCCGCGCCTGAGGAATGCCCGCACCCACAAGACCTGTCCTTGATCGTCGTAACGTACTGCCTGGATCACACCATCATATTTGGGTTTTGCCATACGTAGTTCTCCGAGGTGAGGATGAGTTGAACATGCATAGGGAAAAAGAAACGTGAAGCGTGGTCAGCCGTTTCGGATTCACGATTCACGTTTCATGCGCTAACTCCATAAGTCGGGGTGAGCGGACTTGAACCGCTGGCCTCCGCGTCCCAAACGCGGCGCGCTGCCATCTGCGCCACACCCCGAGTTGAGTGAGTATAATGCTTATTATATCAATACGTCAAGATATGGAGGCCTGCTTTTGCAATTGCCTCCCAAGTATGGTAAACTCAGCCCAGAATTAGCACAAAGGTATGCTTGAGCAAGTGGATTTAATAGTAAAATTCAACACATTGATTTCAAGTGGGGAGGTCGTCAATCGACGGTCCTCCCCACTTCTTTTTTTGCTGGTATGCGGGGATAGGTACTGTGACGGATTTCAGGTAGATGTGGAGGCGGGATGACGACAAAATATGTTTTTCTTACTGGTGGTGTAGTGAGTTCGGTGGGCAAAGGAGTCACTGCGGCGGCGATCGGTCGTCTTCTCAAGGAGCGCGGTTTTTCCGTTTCGGTACAGAAATTAGATCCTTATATCAATGTAGACCCGGGTACGATGAGCCCCTACCAGCATGGCGAAGGTTTTGTGCTAGCAGATGGCGCAGAAACCGACCTGGATCTTGGTCACTACGAACGTTTCATCGACATAAGCCTAAGCCGGGTCTGCAACTTCACAACTGGACAGGTATACGCAGAAGTGATCGCAAAAGAGCGCCGGGGAGATTACCTCGGAGGAACTATACAGGTCATCCCTCACATCACCAATGAGATTAAAAGACGCATCGGTCTGGTTTCAAAGACGACCGATGCGGAGATCGTGCTGGTTGAAATTGGCGGTACCATCGGCGATATCGAGTCGTTGCCTTTCCTGGAAGCTTTACGCCAGATGCGGACTGATGTTGGGCGCCAAAACAGCGTTTATGTACACGTCACATGGCTGCCCCATATCGGTGCGACGAACGAACTCAAAACCAAGCCGACCCAGCACTCAGTACGCGAACTACGCTCAATCGGTATCTCTCCAGATGTGATCATTGCCCGTTCTGATTACCCCGTTGACGACAGCCTGCGCGAAAAGATCGCCCTTTTCTGCGATGTTGAACTGCGCGCCGTCGTCCCGATGATCACCACCTCGATCTTATACGAGGTACCACTGCTGCTAGATCAGGCTGGGGTTGGAGAATATTTGCTGGAGCGTTTGGGATTGACCGCCAGCAGTCAACCGGATTGGACTGATTGGGAACGTCTGGTGCAGGAAGTCCAACGCAATAAACCCACTGTGAGGGTAGCCCTGGTAGGGAAATATATCGAATTGCAGGATGCTTATATGAGCGTCCGAGAAGCCCTTCTGCATTCAGCCCTAACTTTGGGTATTGAAGTGATCATTGATTGGGTGCATTCAACAGAATTGGAGAAAGGGCGCGGTTGGGATATTGTCAGCGCGGCCGATGGCATTATTGTTCCCGGCGGATTTGGAGGACGAGGCATCGAAGGGAAAATTCAAGCCGCTCGATACGCCCGTGAAAATAAAATACCATACCTTGGATTGTGTTTAGGTATGCAGCTGATGGTTGTCGAGCTAACCCGCCATGCGTTAGGCGATGAAGAAGCCAATTCGACAGAATTTGACCGGGGGACATCCCACCCTGTCATCGACCTGATGCCAGATCAACGCGATATCGCTGATATGGGCGGCACAATGCGCCTGGGATTATACCCCTGCGTTCTGCAGCCACGCACAATCGCCAAACGCGCCTATCAAGTGCAAGAGATCGAGGAACGTCATCGCCACCGCTATGAGTTCAATAACGCTTATCGTGAACTCTTACAATCTGCTGGCATGCGTTTCTCCGGTATTTCACCTGACGGGAAATTGATCGAAATTGCTGAACTCGCCGACCATCCTTTCATGCTTGGCACGCAATTCCACCCAGAATTCCTTTCCCGTCCTAACCGACCTCACCCACTCTTCATGGCTTTTCTGGAAGCTGTCGGGGAGCAGGCAGGTGTGTCAAAACCGATCGAGGTGGAGACAAGCACAGTTAATTCACCCTGAAACCAAAATCACGACAGTGTCTTGTCAGGGTTTCGCGCGCATGGTGGAGATAAGTTAACCATAAATTCTTGCATCCCATGATTGATGCAGAAATAAAAAATTTGATGAGGTGAAACATGAAACCAATTATTGAAGGTTTGACCGGGCGTGAGATTCTTGATTCACGGGGCAACCCGACGGTCGAAGTAGAAGTGATTCTCCAAGATGGCAGCATGGGGCGTGCGGCAGTTCCCTCCGGCGCCTCGACCGGGGTACACGAAGCCCTGGAATTACGCGATCAGGATCAGAACCGCTTCGGAGGAAAAGGGGTCTTGAAAGCAGTAGAAAATGCCAACGGTCCAATCGCCGAATTGTTAACCGGCATGGAAGCTACAAAACAGAAACAGATCGACATGCAGATGCTCGAGCTTGACGGCACAGCGAATAAATCCAAGCTGGGGGCAAACACAATCCTTGGAACCAGTTTGGCGGTAGCAAAAGCAGCTGCAAAATCTTTAGGATTGCCTTTATATCGCTATATCGGTGGCGTATACGCCCATATCTTACCTGTACCAATGTTGAACATCCTCAATGGTGGTGCCCATACAGGATGGCAATCGACCGATGCCCAGGAGTTTATGGTCATGCCACTAGGGGCAGAGTCTTTTTCGGAAGCACTGCGCTGGGGCTCGGAAATTTACCAAAAGCTCAAACAAGTTCTCAAAGAGCATGGCTATACAACGCTGGTAGGTGATGAAGGCGGCTATGCCCCAGCCCTTAAAACCAATGCCGAAGCGGTTGAAATAATCCTAGAGGCGATCGAAAAAGCAGGCTACAAAGCTGGCGAACAGGTTGCTATCGCCCTTGATCCGGCAGCATCGGAATTCTATGAAGTTGAAACAGGGCTATATAATTTGCGGAGAGAAGGTAAAAAACTGAATAGTGAAGAAATGATCGCCTTTTGGATATCATGGGTTGACCAATACCCGATCGTTTCGATCGAGGATGGGCTTGCCCAAGATGACTGGGAAGGATGGGAATTAATGACTGCTGAGTTGGGCGACCGCATTCAGATCGTTGGTGATGATCTTCTGGTCACGAATCCCGAACGAGTCCGCCGTGCGATCGAAGAACAGGCAGCCAATGCTCTCCTAGTCAAGCTCAACCAGATCGGTACCCTGACAGAGACGATTGAAGCAGTCGAACTTTGCCATCGTGCCGGATGGCGGGCGGTGACCTCCCATCGCTCTGGCGAGACCGAGGATACGACCATCGCAGATCTGGCAGTGGCTCTCAACATGGGTCAGATTAAAACTGGCGCTCCTGCTCGATCGGATCGGGTGGCAAAATACAACCAATTGCTGCGCATTGAGGGTGAATTGGGTACAGCAGCCCATTACGCAGGCTGGGACGCTCTTAATGTGAAATCTGCTGGATAGCTTCTCTGACGTTAATCGTCCCCAAATATTTGCGGCTCAAAATTTATTGAGCCGCTTTTCTTAATTCTCGGGTTCCTCACTATTGGCAATTTCCTCAAATTGCTCCGGCTCACCTTCAGGTTCCGGGAAAATTTCCGGCTCTTCAAATGTTTCAGTGAGGTGGCTTTCCACCTCTTCGTCATCCCCAGTCAGTGGTCGCAATGCTTCATCCAGCGTCAGGTGTTCACGACGCATGCCTGGCGCGGGTGTCCCACAATAGGGGCAAATATTCCAGGGCAGTTCCATCAATTTTCCACAATGATGGCAATTCTTGCGAAGTTTGGTATGGCAGTTTGGGCAAACTGACCAGTTATCTTTTATCCTTCGCCCACAGCCTGGGCACAGGGGACTCTCTTCAATAGCTTGCAGCAGCGCTTCTTCTTCCAGAGTTTGTTGATATTCCGCCTCAAGTGTGTATGCCGGTCGTAGAATCAGGTAAATCAAGATTCCAGGCAAGAAAAGGACGGCTACAACCAGAACAGCGAGAATGCGCGAGAGGGGATCGCGCGCCCTGGCTGTGATATCCCGATAAGTCCAAAAGACCAAACTCAGCCACAAGGCGACAATAAACGCCCCCGCCCAAGCGGATAATATCAGGAAGAAATTGCCTAATGCTGCAGGATCGAAATTCATGGGGCACTTATTGCAAAAAATTATAGCATGGAAGCGCACTTGCATTACCTTTCCTCTTGATGTATATTATTTAATAGAGGGACTGCTAATCTATTTAAGGAAAGAGAAAGAGCATGAAAGAGGGAAAAAACCACTATCGGATAACAGATTTTGCTGAATCTGAGAGACCTCGGGAACGGCTGGCCCGTTTAGGGCCCAAATCACTCTCCAATGCTGAACTGCTCGCAATCTTACTCAGGGTAGGTGTAAAAGGTGAGAACGCGGTCCAGGTTGCACAACGCATGCTGAATACATTTGATGGCGTGCAGGGATTGCACCGGGCAGCTTTTGATGAAGTCTGTGCCCAACATGGGGTGGGTACCGCCAAAGCAGCTCAGATCAAAGCTGCCCTGGAGTTAGGGTTTCGCATGAAGCAGGAAGCAATTGAACAAGACAGCATACATAGCCCTGAAGAAGCAGCTCAATTAATTCTCTATGAAATGAGCGCCCTGGATCAAGAGGAGTTATGGGTGCTACTCCTGGACACACGCAATCATTTCCTGGCCATGGAAACTGTTTATAGAGGTTCGTTAAACTCTTCGCAAGTTAGAGTTGGGGAATTATTTAAGAGCGCCGTGCGGCGTAATGCAGCTTCGATAATCGTCGCCCACAACCATCCCAGCGGGGATCCTACACCCAGCCCCGATGATATCGCCGTCACTCGTGCTATTGTCGAGGCAGGAAAATTGCTTGATATTGACGTTCTTGACCATCTGGTGATCGGCAATGGGAAATTTGTCTCCCTCAAACAGCGTGGGCTTGGATTCGGTTGAGGATCGAACCATCAAATCGTGGATTTCACATGGAATGCGTTGAATTCGCCGCTTGCGGGCTGCCATTCCGCATCAACCCGAGTTACTTTTGCCATACGCGGTCCACGTTGCAGGGCAGCGAGCAAGCTTTCAAGAGTTCGCCGGTCGCCCTCAGCAACGAGTTCCACACTGCCATCCCATTTGTTTCGTGCCCAACCCGTGGCGCCTAATGTGACCCCAGTCTCAACCACAAAGGCGCGAAACCCCACTCCTTGTACTCTTCCATATACGTTAGCATGCAGACGAGTTTGATCAATATCGCTCACAAATTTGACCTTTCTGGTTTTTTACTGATGACCACCACAGCCAGAATGATCGGTCCTGCCAATACAACCAACAACAGGATCAACCACGGAAGGAATTCTTGAATACTCTTGGTCAATGTTAAACCAGCGAGGTTCTCCCTGCGCCAGCTCGCTTCGAGACTGGCCAGGTTTGAACCTAATGCTTCTTCAATTCCTCGTTCACAGCTCATACCGGACGCATAGGCTGCCATTAACCTGTTGAGCCCAGGCCGGCCAAATTGATCGTAAAGGAATTGAGTAAAGGACGCGGATTCAGCATAAGCCAAAAGGCCGCCTTGGGGATCATTGGGGAATGATTGACACAATGAGGCAAGCGCTAATAGTTCCTCGGATTCAAAAGCGCTTTCAATCAGGACCTGGTACTCTGGATTGGGATACAATTCAACCAGGGAAGCCAAACCTTCATTAAACCAGGCAGGTAAATTTGCGTAAGCGTGCGAGTCGGTATAGTTCAAGGCGATATGCATCAACTCATGGGGGATTTGCCGCTCCATTTCTAAGAGTTGCTCAGGACCTGTTGGCAGCGAAACCAAAATAACCCCCTGCATAGGATCAGCGTGACCAGCGATCCAATTTTGACCACCAATAGGTAAAGCTGTTTGCACCGCCTGGGCACTATCATATACATAAATATCCAGGCTGCTCGGGAAGAAAATCTCTAATAAATCTTGTGTGCTTCTTTGGCCTTCCAAGGCGACATTTAACACATCCTCACCAAATGCAAGGTCACCTTGATACCAATGAATCGTAAATGGTTCACCAGTAAGTGTCCGCCACTGGTAACGGTTGTCTGTGTAATAGAAGGAATAACGAGGGCTTGTGAAAACGTCTCCACTCACAGAATTAATCTGGTACCAGTATTGGGCATTTGAAAAAGCAATCAGGGGAAATTCCCTCAGGTCAATTTCTAATGACAAATTGCCGAACCTATCGAACGAAACAGGGTGCACCTGGAGGTCAGATTCTTCACTGATCTGGATGAACAGAAGCACCTCATCTATCGTTTCAGCGGATTGGAGCGAGGCTCGGAAATTGAGTCTGTCGCCAAAGGTGTACTCCGGTTCCTCAGGGATGATTTCGTATGCCACTTGGGCTTGGCCGGAACGCGGAATCAAGACGATCATACCTAACAACAACGCAACCAGGAGATGAGTTCTTCTATCCAAGCACATCAGGCACCAAGAAAGGCAAGCAATGGGGTGACAGTGAGAGGACTGAGCAAGGTGGATGTAAGGACTGCAGTCGTTACAAGAGCTGGCTCAATATTGTATTCCGTTGCGAGCACCGTTGTTAACACCGCAGTGGGTACAGCCGCTTCCAGCACCCCAGCCTGGAAAGCTGAACCCTGGAGGTTAAATATCATGGCCAGACCAATCCCCAGTAAAGGAAAGGCGACTAAGCGCAATAAATTGGATAGACCTACTGCGAAAGTATTCTTACTCAGTTTAGAGTTATACAGCTGGATACCCAGCAAGACGATCATGACCGGGATAGCTGCGTCCGATAATAAGGAAACTGTCCGGTCAATGGGAAGCGGCAACTCCCAATTTAACCAATTAAAAATCAAGGCAAAAATTACTGCATAAATTACCGGGATTTTTAGCACCCCGATTAAGGCAGTTCTCAGGTTGGTTTTCCCCCAAGAAGCAAGGACAACACCCAATGTATATATCAGAGTAGCCGAGGTCACAAAATAGATACTGGCATAGGCCAGAGCACTTTCACCGAAAGCAAACAAGTTGAGCGAGAGTCCAAAATTGCCAACATTCCCGAACATGACGGTCAGCAAGAGCGCAACCATGATTCGTCGATCAAAACGCAGCGCATAAGCGATGAGGGCGGTAATTGCTCCCATGCTCAGAATACTTGCAGACGCATATGCGACCATTTGCATGATGTCATCACCGTTCAACTGGCCCGAAGTCAGCAAGGTAAAAATAAGGCACGGGCTGAAAATGTAAAAAACGATCCGAGAGACAGCAGGCGTGGAAACTCCCAGATACCTTGCGACCAGAAAACCTGCTCCAGCTGCCAAGAAGATGGGAAGTAGATTGTTGATAAAAAGAACGAATAGATCTCTCAATCCTGGAAGCCCTCGTCCTCATCATCAAATTGCGCATCGTCCAGGTATTCCCCATCGCCAAAATTTTGGTTGGCATTGAAGCTTCCATTACCATCCGATTCCGTGCTGGTTTCTTGAGAAATCAGCATTTCGAGCAGCTCATCCTCAGGAGTATCTGTTGGAAAATCAAGTAATGGGGATGGCTGCATGCCATCCGTGAAAGCTATATGATCAAGAGCAGATTCAAGAAAATCCGCTTCGCGGTCGTCATCTGATTCCTGGAAGAGTTTTTCCAACGATTGTCGTGCCCTTTCCCCCCCGATCTCCGATAACGACCAGATGGCAGCTGAGCGCACATATTCTTCACTGTCTGTGGTTAATTCGATTAATGTCGAGAGCGCATCCTCAATCTCAATCTCTCCCGCTGCTCGGGCTGCTTCGGCCCTTATGGATGGTCGCGTGTTGTTCAGCATTGAGAGAATCGATGTCTCCCAGTGTGAATCCATGGAACGACCCATGGCAATCAATGCTGAAGTCATCAGTTCATGATCGTCAGAATTGAAAGCACTTTCAATTAGCTTGGCAACTTCAGACCGGTTCGAATACCCCACTGATTCGAGCGCTCGACACCGGACCAAAACTGCCTGGTCGTGATGAAATACATGCAATAAGCGGTCTTCGATCTCTTCCAGCGTCTCCGCAGGCAGTCGGTCAATTTCACCCAGGTAGACGAACTGCCCCAACCCAGATGCAGATTCAGCCCGGACTTCAGCTGCAGGGTCTGATTTAAGCAGCTGCAGGTACATAAGGATCAAATTTCGCTCCTCAAATTCCCGCAATATCTGCACCGCCAGCAATCGAATCTGAGGGTCTTCATCCAGAATGACATTCCGGCCGATTTTTTCAAACGAAAGCAAGGCGTCAGCACTGCCCAATTCATGCAAGTCTTCCATCAAGGTTTGCCGACGCCCCAAAGGTAAGCGCGGCCAAGTCTCGAGGAATAAGGTCAGTTCTTCTCCCTCGAGATCGGAGAGATGGATAAGATATCCTGGATTAATGGGGGTATCTTCGTCCAACAATGCATCGATCAGTGTTTGGAACGGTAATTCCGAGATTTCAGACATACTTCACACGGCCATTATTACTGATCTGCCAATACATTGGGGACGGCCTTCGCCATGATGATTACTATGGAAAAGAAATGGGGTTGAGGAAATCTTGCAAGTTGACGAAGAGCAACAACATCAGCAGTAAAGCCAGGCTCACCAGATGGATTGCGTTCTCATACTTCGGTGGAACGCGGCGCCCCAGGATGATTTCCGGCAAGGTGAACATAATGCGGCCACCATCCAAGGCCGGTATCGGCAGCAGATTGAGTATACCAAAAGAGATGGTCAATGTGGCAAAGAAGCCAAGTATATTCACTCCTGAAGGGATGTTTTGCTGGACTTCCGTTTCTTGGACAGCCTGATAAACATCGAACATGCCTTTAAATCCCAGTAAGCGACCTTCGCTGGCATCCATCTCTCCCTTGATAATCTTTACTGGGAAGGTCAATAAGGTCTCACTATGCTGATAAACAGCCTCCACACCAGCAGGCAAAGCCGCGATCACGCTCACCGATTTGGTCGGATTGCTCATCACGATCCCAATTGCCCCCTCGCCTTCCGGAGGGTTTGAGCGGGGAACTAAGGTCACTGTATGCACCTGACCATCGCGAGAGTATGTGATCTGGGTTTCGTTACCCAAGTTATCATAAATCGCGGTCCGGATGGATTCTGTGCCGTCGATTTCGGCATCATTTACCCAAAGTATCAGATCATCGGAAAGCAATCCAGCTTGAGCCGCTGGCGAGTTGGGGACAACTTCCACGACCTGAACCTGGTCCATTATCGGCGATCCGATGCGGTTGATAATCATGGCATACAGCACAACACCTACCAATAAATTCGCCATGGGTCCCGCGATCAAGACACCCAACCTTTTCCAAGGATTCGCTGCGGCTAAACCATCAGGAATGTTTGGGTCGTTTTCCCCTTTGGGGCGTACAAAACCACCGAGAGGGATCAAATTGAGGGTGAATTTTGTGCCCCCTGCTGTAAACAAAGTCGCTACTCGGGGTGGAAATCCAAGCCCAAATTCTTCGATGGAAATTTTAAACAGGCGCGCGGCTGCGAAATGACCAAATTCATGGATAATGATCAGAGCAGCCAATCCGACTGCCAGCTGTGCAATTTGTATCAGTACGTTTGAATACATAAGATCTTCCAACTCACCATTAATTAAATTCCAGTAATTCTCAAATCTCTGGGCTGATTATATCCTTATCTGTGCCTGGATTCCATGCATCCCAGCAAGTCTTAGACGATTCTAAGAAAAAATGGTTCCAAGAAAATTTCGCTAAATAACAGGGTGAAAGCAATCTGCAACCCATATTAGGCGTAGACGTACCCCTGAATTACTCTACGCTCAAGCGTACAGCCTTACCGGGTCCACTGACGAGAACTTTGCTAACGCCAGGAATTTGAATCAGGTCAGCGATCACCCTGGAAGAATGATCTGCAAGTGTGATCACATGCACGTTCGGACCAGCATCAATTGTGAAGCACACTGGAATGCCGTTCCTTCGCCAATCGACCACTGCTCGCATGACTGCTAAAGTGGCTGGCTGCCAGTAAAACAGTCGCGGCTGCGAGGTCATCATCACGGCATGCATCAGGTTGCTGTCCAGTTCGACAATTTCTGCAAAAGCTTGAAAATCGCGATTCAGAATCGCCTGCCGGCACAGGTCTAACCTGCGGGTGGTGTCTCCAACTCGAGCGTTTTGAAGCAAGCTGGTTTCTGCCAGAGCGTGGCCTTCTCGGGAACCGGTCTTTTTGTGTTCCTGGCTCACAATAGCAATGCAATCATACAACTGCCAATGCTCTGGAGCAGCTAGCGAGAAAGCATAAGAGCTATCGTCATCCTCTCCAGACTGCCACTCAACAAAGCCAGCTGGAACAGAGCGGCAGGCTGATCCAGATCCACGCCGAGCCAGGCGGGAAAGTGAGCGCTCATCCAACTGCAATCCAGCTGCTTTGCTAGCTGCCAGACTCAATGCGGCGAAAGCCGAAGCCGATGAAGCGATTCCCGAACCCGTTGGAAAGTTGTTCTCGCTTTCCACTCTGGCGTAATACGAAATACCCGCCAAATGGCGTACATGGTCGAGGAAACGCGTCACTCGCTCAACAGCCAGGTCATCCGGCACCTTACGATCTAAAATAAGCTCGTCTCGCTCGAGTGTCGAATCATAACTGACCGTCGTCCGCGATTGGAGGTTAGACAGGTTCATCGAGAGCGACCCATTAGCAGGGATTCGCAACATCGGGTCTTTATCGCCCCAATACTTAATGAAGGCGATGTTAGGATTTGCGATGGCGGTAGCAGAGGCAATTTGGTTCATTAAGTTGAGTTTACCACTAAAGAATAGATCATTCCGTGATGGTATCAGTTGCCGTCATCAAGCGGAATTTATTCAATTCAATTTTATCAACCCATCAATTTTACGAGATGTATTGCTAAAAATGAGCGCTATCCCACAGACAAACAGAGTAGACTGATTTCCAATGTTCATTTTTTTGAGACAATTTTCCCCAAAGAATTCTGAGTGAAGGCAATCATTGGAACCAGCGTTTTCTTTTGCTGCGTAAGATATATTAATATTCGCTCAAGAGGGAACAACCATAAAGTATTGCGGAATATCAAAATATTGGTAGGAGAATTTTATTCATCATAAACAGTATAATTGACCAACTTCTAAGTTATCTTGCTGATCGTTCATCATATGAAGAAGATCCTTCGCATCATCATCCCCTTATTATTCTTTTTCACTGCCATATTATCGGTTCTCCTGGTTATTAAACCAGGGGCATCCGTATTCCACTTCAAACAAAGACTCAATTCTGAAGTACTCAAACCCGATGAAGGTTATGCCTTCCGCATTCCATTAAAACTCAATCCCCTGATCTTCCCTGCTGAAGGTGTATTGTTGTTTGAGGATGGTCAACAGCTCGAACGCACCTTCACCGCAGAAGTGATGGAGAAGGGTTTAGGAAAATATTCTCTTGTTGTTAAAGATGGATTATATAATTTAATATTTTCAGCGAGCGACAATAGTGATCCGCTCACGAATGGGAAACAGTATACCCTTTACCTGCGAATGTTTTTCTTTTCCCGTTCGACGGGTTTAACCTTGATGATGATATTGATCCTCGGGCTGAGCTGGTTTCTCATTTTCGCGTTCAAATCCCCAGACCGACGGAAATCCATATTTGCCAGCCCAATGACAATCTTGCAAGTATTCAATGAATTCCTCGACCAAGAAGTTACCAGAGCGCTGACTCCAATTACAAACAAAGAGCCTTCTTCTCAATCTAAGCAAACTATGTGGATCTTTTTGCTAGTCCTTACTGTTGGGGCAGCGTATTTTTATTTGTTTATGGAATGGGTCTTCTTTGTAACCAAGCCCTCTTTCATGGCCCCCATGGGATGGTTTGATAAGTTCGAGATTTTCCTTCTCTCCAGCTTCGTTTTATGTGTGTTGAGTCTGGTATTGGTTATGACTTTCGCTGGATTAGATCTCTTAATTTCCAAATTTCGTTTCACCATGCTACCTATTTTTATCGGCACATTGATTCCCACAGTTATTCTGACTGCCATCAGTTTACTCTTAGTGGATAACTTTACCTACACCGTTTTTAAATTCGGCATTGTTACCTCTGATGGGATTATTAGATATGGGTACAGGCTGGGCTTTCTGATCCTATTTATTTATATCAACACCCGCATTCTGCGCATGATGGGCTTACGAGGAAAGCCGAAGCCACCCTTCAAGGTACCTCGTTTTATACTGGTTGTAATCGCTGGGATGTTCATGATCTCTACTGTCATTGTCCTGATCCGATTTGGCGTCAGCTACTCCAGAAATGCCCAGGCGGTCGATCTTGCCGGGGATCGCAATAGGTTTGCTACACGACCAAATATCATCCTCTTAGGCAGCGATGGCCTCAGTGCCAGCAACCTGTCTGTATATGGATATGAACGTGAGACAACACCTGTGCTGAAGGAACTAGCTAAAACCTCTCTGCTGGCTGAAAACATTTTCGCCAACTCTTCGAAATCCACAGGATCGATAACCTCTATGCTCACTGGTAAGCCGGATGTCCAAACGCGAGTCTTATTCCCACCCAACATCCTCCAAGGAGTCGACGCGTATCAGCATTTACCCGGTATATTACGAAATGGAGGTTATTACAATGTCGAGATCGGTGTGCCGCATTACATTGATGCCTATAAAGTAAACATGCTGGATGGATTTGATATTGTCAACGATCGCACTATTGAAGAAAGTGAGTTGGTTCGCTCGGCTCGTGAGATGGGCTTTGGTGAGAATCCATATTTCGTCACTCTTTTGGCCGAACGAATCACCGATCGCATCCTGCATATATTTTTCATCAGGAAGATGGAAAATCCCTTCACCATCGTTACTCAACCAGTTGGTATAAAGCATGACCAGGAGCAGTTAAACAACCTCATCCAGCTGATCCAGGAATCAGACCATCCCTTGTTTATCCATGTCCACATGATGGGCACTCATGGCGCTCGATTTGATCCGAAACAACGGGTTTTCTCAAAAGGGAAGACCCAAGATGAGGATTGGATGATAGATTTTTATGATGACAGCATCCTGAACTTTGATCAGTATATTGGCGAAGTGTTGGAAATACTGGAGCAAACTGGTAAGATGGACAATACCATCTTGATTATTTATTCAGACCATCCTATGCAGTCTAATGCCAGATTGCGTGTACCTCTGTTGATCCATTTCCCCAATGATGAGTTTGCTGGTCGGATTGAGACGAACGTTCAGAATCTGGATATTGCACCAACGATTCTAGATTACCTGGGTATCAACCAGCCGATGTGGATGGTAGGCCAATCCTTGCTGAAAGGCGACTCGATAGAAAACCGGTTGACCTTTAGCGGCGGTCCTCCCTATGGCTACCGCAGTCAAGGCAAGTTGTTTATTGACTCAACTCGGATAAAACCACCCTTCTACCAATTTACATCCATCAATGTGGTTGATTGTCAGAAATGGCACCGATTTGATCTCACCAGTCTCACTTGGGAGTCTGGTGACGTCCCCGGACATACAATGCCCTGTTCGGAAGAAAATTTATTGACAATGGATCAAATCAAAGAGGCGCTGGCTGAATACTTATTCGACAACGGGTTTGATATCTCGACGCTTCCTTTTCCATAAAACCGAAATTGATCTCACCATCGTGATGACATCTTTGGTCAAGAGAATTTTAATATGCGTGCCCAGATAACCTGAAATTGATCAAAGGATCCGTTATTGGTCAGCCGTCACTTCGTCAAGGAATGCGATCACGATTTCCCGGAATTCAAGTTCAGCTGAGGTGAAGTGCTCTTTCAACAGCTGATCCTTGAAATCTTGAGCAACTCGTTCCGGGGGGATGACCCAGGTTTCCAGAGGTTTTGCTGCAACTTGCTGATCCTGCCCCAAGACAAATGCCTCATTGACGACCATCCCAGATTTTCGGGCTGATAGCGGAAAGGTAGCATCTACCACCATTTGGCCATCGTCAGGAACTGTAACCATTAAGTAATTGTGCACATCAACAAAGCGGCGATTGGCTGCTTCGTAGAGGGATTTCAGGGACGGCGGGATCTCACCTGGATCAACCGGTTCCACTGTAGTGCAGGCTATGAGTTTTGAAGGTAATCCCAGTTCAGCAAATAATGCCTGGAGCAGATAATGCTTACCTGAGCAAGTGCCACGCCATTCGGCAATCGTCGTCTCAGGGCGACGGTCACTGGCACGCTGGTAAGGCATGTCTCTGACCATTGAAAAAACAGTCGCCGGGTCCAGCTCTAAAGATGGGTCGATCAAAACTCGCTTGACAGCTTCTGATTTCAAGAGATCCAACAGGCGCATCCGATCATTATATCAACCTATTCAATCAACAGCTTAATGCTCTTGATAAAATATGAGTCCAATTGCTTCGAAATTATTGGCATGTGGCTGCGGGTGAACAATTTAGCCTGGTTTTCTGATGTATAGTAAACGATGATAAAAGAGAATAATCGCAACTCCGGAGGAATATCCATGACCCCCAACTTTCCGAACCATGTTCAATCAGTATCGAAAGATTCACTACCATCCGCAGCTCAGCGTTGGCTTAATCGAGCCTTACCCCAGGACTACGAGATGCCATCATCCATCCTGATCGAACAAGAGGGAACCATGGAACTACGCGGTCGCTGGACTCCATTTACAGCTAACGGGGAACATAAAGGATCCCCTTTATCATTCGACTGGAAAGCCAGACTCCAGGTGGCGCCGGGGGTTTGGATCTTAGCAGAGGATGGTCATGAAGACGGTCAAGGTTGGGGAGGCGCTCGACTTTGGGGAATGATCCCCATGGGGAAACGTACTGACCCGGAAGTATTGGCAAGTCAAATGGTGCGCAATCTTGGTGAACTTCCCTGGTTGCCAGCATTTGCACTCGCAGATCCATCTCTGAACTGGAACGACTTGGACGAGTCTACTTTTGTGATCAGATGGAACATTGGAGATCGGGAGGTGATGGTTCGGTTCGAGATTAACGGTAAAGGCGATGTAATCCGGGCATACAGCCCGGCGCGAGTGTACGATATCCCAGGCGGCTACGCAGAAGCTCCATGGCAGTATGAGTTTGGCGATCACCAGGAATTTAGTGGTGTGTGGATTCCAGGCACTGCTGTTGCCAGTTTCGAAAAAAGTGATGGGCGATGGGAATACTTCCGGGGCAGGATCACTGCAGTCACAAGCAGATAACCTCAGATTGAATTTCCAATTTGCATTAATTTGTCATAAAAAAAGGTCTATGGAATATTCCAGTTCGCTGAATTCTCCAATACAGTCTCCGCGGCGATTTCCATGATGGTTACTCCTACATCTTCACCAACGCCATTGGCTGAAAATGGGAGACCGGCTGGACTTTCATTGAAAATCAATGCGTAAAAAACACTGGCTGCCAGAAAGGATCCCAGCGGAGATGGATGTTTGCCATCTGGCATCCACAGATCCAGGTTTGGTTCATCAACCAAAACGTTCTGCCAGGTGATGCCAACCGGAGCAACAAGCAAATCAAGTTCATCGGCGATCGCCA
>JAUWLJ010000100.1 GCA_030613705.1 Chloroflexota bacterium | reverse complement strand
TAGATAATGTAAGTTACCAGGTCGCATTCCTTGCTTCTGCAATAGCAGGGATTGCGACCTTTCTGGTACTCGTTATTGGTGTAAAGGATCCACGCAAACGATTAGCATCTCAAAGTCTAATTTCCCCAACTGATTGATTTCTTGAGTAAACCATGGTTGATATATTCAAACTATATATTTCTGCGGCAAATGATTTACAGGTTGAGCGAGATTTATTGAGCCGATCCGTGACAGAAATTCCAGTTACTTTGGGTTGGCAAATAAACCTCTCACCCATTGGAGAGAAAAAGGTTGATGAGAAAATAATCTCTGATGCGGATATGCATATCTTAATACTAGGAACGGATATTCGTGCTCCAATTGGTTTTGAATGGTATCTATCACGAAGTATGGGCCGACGCCCAGTATTCTTCCGAAAAAAGGGGATCACCCGAACATTGGCTGCAAGCGAATTCGTTCGCACACTCTCCCATTACTCCAACTGGCTTACTTTCGATAACCTGGCAGATCTTCGCTACCAAGCATTGAATCATATCGGGCAAACAATACTTGATCAAGCAGATTACTATGCCCTCAAACATAAGGAACATGAAAATTTATCAACTTTCATGAAAGATTTAGAGGATAAGCAGCTGCAGCAATTTGAGGGTGTCAATGGGAGTGCTGGGGAAAACAGCGTCATCCTTTCTCGCGAGCGATTTACACCCAAAGGTGGTGTATTGATTCAAGCCCCAGAAGATGGTGACCAGGATAAATGAGATTAATAACTTCAATCTGTTGAAATAGTTTCAATAAAGAGATATCATATGAAACGCTGGAATGGTTGGGGGGATGAACAAACGACATATCCACTCCCTGATTTAGCCAAGAATTATTTAGAAAATCTCCTCGGCGAAGGAAATACGCGCCCAGATGCATCCCTTGAGGAGGTGTTAAAGTCTGTCCCAGAATCCCGTCTTCCTAGTATAGGTACCATATCTTTAGAACCGGAGGAACGTTTACGGCATGCCTGTGGGCAAAGCTTGCCGGATTGGATTAACTTGCGTTCCGGTCGTATTCCAAGCTTCCCTGATGGCGTTTTATATCCAACATCTGATGATCAAATAAAGGAAGCATTTGAAATCGCTTTTTCAAATCAATTGATTCTTATCCCTTATGGTGGTGGCACAAGTGTGGTAAGACATATTAATCCACCACAATCCGATACTCCCGTGTTGACAATCGATCTTTCAAATCTAGACCAGCTAGTCGATTTCGACGAAACCAGCTTATTAGCCACATTTGAGGCTGGCATTAGGGGACCACATCTTGAACAAAGGCTAAATAAGCTCGGATACACCTTGGGACACTTTCCGCAATCATTCGAATTCTCAACCTTGGGTGGCTGGGTAGCCACGCGATCCAGTGGTCAGCAATCATATTATTATGGACGAATTGAGGATTTGTTCAGAGGCGGATATCTCATTACCCCTCAGGGATCGATCGATTTCCCATCATTTCCTGCCAGCGCGGCAGGTCCTGATCTACGACACTTGGTTCTAGGATCAGAAGGGCGGTACGGGATTCTCTCACGGGCTACTGTCGCAATAAAACCAATCCCGGAAGTTGAAGAATTTTACGGATATTTCTTCAAGGAGTGGGAAGCTGGAATGCTGGCGGTACGAAATTTGGCACAGAAGGAAATACAGCTTTCCATGGTTCGGCTGAGTGATGCTCAGGAAACCGAAACAACATTATTTCTCACTGGGAGGAAGAATCTGATCCATTGGGCTGAATTTGGATTAGAAAAATTGGGCTACCGGCAAAATCGTTCCCTACTGATTATCGGAGTAACTGGAGATATATACAGGGCCATTCGATCTCTGAAAGCAGCTACCCATATTTGTCGTAAAAATGGTGGTTTGTATACTGGTAAATTTATCGGTAGATCCTGGCGAAAATCTAGATTCCTAGTCCCTTATCTGCGTAATTCATTATGGGATTCTGGATATGCATTAGATACGCTTGAAACAGCAATTCCATGGAGTAAAGTCCAATTGGTAAAAGATAAAACCATAGAAGCAATCACCTCAGCCAATCACAACCAAAACGAAAGAGTGCTTGTCTTTGGGCATTTATCCCATGTCTATCCTACCGGTGCCAGCATCTACATCACCTACATCTTCAGAAGGTCATATGATCCCGATGAAAACATTCACCGCTGGCATGAGATGAAAAGTGCTGCAAGTAAAGCAATCATCGATCATGGTGGAACAATCAGCCACCAACATGGTGTCGGACGGGATCATGCGCGATACCTGGAAAATGAGAAGGGAAAGATAGGAATTAATTTGCTTTCTAAAATTGGCCAGTTCTTCGATCCGGAGGAATTGCTGAATCGCGGAGTGATGTTTGAGGATCAAAGTAAAAATTAATGGTTTTTATAACGATAAGAATGAATATATTCAGGCAAACATCTCATAGTGGACGAGAGAATAAATGATGTGGAACAGTGGTTGGCGAAACCAGATCTGGTCTTCCCTTGACCACCCTTTTGATTTAATTGTAATTGGCGGCGGGATCACGGGTGGTGGAATCTTTTTGGAAGCTGCTCGAGCTGGTTTGAAAACTTTATTGGTTGAAGCCCATGATTTCGCCTCTGGGACTTCTAGCCGCTCATCTAAACTTGTTCATGGTGGATTTCGGTACCTAAAAAATGGACAGATAAAAATCACCTTTGATTCTGTTCGAGAGAGGGATCGTTTACTTCGTGAAGGCCGCGGTTTGATAAACCAGATCGGATTCTTGATCGCAAGTTACAAGGGAGATCGTCTCCCAATGTGGGCTCTCGGTCTCGGATTGACTTTATATGATTTGCTTGCCTTCAAATGGGGTCACAAATATTATGCAGCTGAGGGTCTCCTCGATCTATGTCCACAATTAAATCCACAAGGCTTGATTGGGGGATACCGATACTTTGATGCCCTAACCGATGATGCACGACTCGTATTAAGAACTATCAGACAAGGAGTTCTTCGAGGTGGTTTCGCCATAAATTACGCCCGAGTTGAACGAATACTGCGTACAAATTCTGGTATGGTCACAGGAGTCATAATTCAAGATATGGCGCCAGAGGGACTTCGGAGCAAGGTAGAAGTTCAGTCGACAGCGGTGATCAATGCAACTGGCGCATGGGCTGATGAGGTGCGCAGTAAAGCATTTCAATCATCCCAAAAGCATCAAGCGCGAAAACCAAAGATACGGCGATTGAGAGGCAGTCACTTAGTATTCCCCAAAGAAAAACTTCCACTCACCCGGGCAGTGAGTATATGGCATCCGACGGATAAACGTCCAGTGTTCACAATTCCTTGGGAAGGAGTCACGATTGTTGGCACTACAGATGTTGATTACGACGCAAAAATGGAGACCAATCCATGCATTAGTCAAGCAGAGGTTGATTACCTGCTTGAGATTATTAGCTTTACCTTCCCTTCACTCGACCTGGGTAAAGAAGATGTCCAATCTACTTTCTCAGGAATTCGATCGGTGATTGATACAGGAAAAGAAGATCCATCAAAAGAATCTCGTGAACATATGCTCTGGTACGAAAACGGATTGTTAACCATCACGGGAGGGAAACTGACAACCTTCCGGTTGATGGCACACCAGGCGCTCAACCTTCTCAAAAGAAAAATTCCAGAACTGTGTTCAATCGATAACGGATCACCAGTTTTTGATTCACCAAACTTAAAGTTATTAACCCACGCCCCGATTGAAACCAACGAAGCGATAAGATTAATCGGCAGATACGGTAGGGATGCGGAACTTCTCGTAGAAACGGCGAAACCATCCGAATTCTCACATGTGGAATCCACTGGCAATCTTTGGGCAGAAATTCGCTGGGCTGCAAAATCCGAAGGAATTATTCACTTGGAAGATCTACTCCTGAGACGGGTAAGACTTGGAAATTTACTGCCTGGTGGAGGTTTATCAGTGATTGACCGGATAAAGATGATTGTCCAAGAGGAACTGTGCTGGAATGATAAACGCTGGAATGAAGAGATCGGCAGTTATAAGCTGCTGTTGGAAAAGAGTTATTCCATAAATACCTGAATTCTCTCATCATATGAGCCTTAACCAACTCTTAAGCCACTGGCGAGCTGAACCCACTATATTTTCGAATATTACAGAATGGCGGAAAATTGAAGCCAGGTCAGCTCAGTTCAAACCATTTCCGGAAAGTGTCCACCCGACATTGACCCAGGTGTTATCGCAACGCGGAATTAAGAATCTCTATCTCCATCAAGAGACTACATGGGAATACGCAAAAAATGGGCACAATGTAATAATTGTGACTGGCACAGCAAGCGGAAAAACGTTGGCTTATAATTTACCGATTTTGGATGCATTGATTCGTGATGAATCAGCGAGAGCTCTTTACATTTTCCCAACGAAAGCCCTGGGTCAAGATCAGTACAATGAATTATCAGCTATCACTGATGATTTAAAGGTTCTTCATAATCTCACCCAAGATAATGCTGCCGATCAGCAATTAACCCAACAATATTCAATTCCAGTCGGTATTTATGATGGAGATACGAAACCCAAAGATCGCCCAGCTATCCGAAATAATTCTCGACTAGTGATCACTAATCCAGATATGCTCCACATGGGGATACTCCCACATCATACTCGCTGGGCTGAGTTCTTCGCGAATTTACACTACCTTGTCATCGACGAAATACATGCCTATCGTGGTGTTTTTGGCTCTCATGTGGCAAATGTCCTCCGCAGGTTAAAAAGAATTACTCGATTCTATGGATCGAAGCCTCAATTCTTTCTCACTTCAGCGACTATTGCCAATCCAGTTGAATTGGGGGAAAAATTAATCGAAGAACCAGTGGATTTAGTTGATCAGGATGGATCGTCTCGAGGAATGACTAATTTTCTCATCTACAATCCGCCTATCGTTAATGAGGATCTCGGTTTAAGAAGAAGTTCTCTTTTAGAAAGCGTAAGACTCGCAGAAGACTTATTTTATTATGATGTACAAACCATCATCTTTGGTAGATCAAGACGAAATATTGAGTTGATCTTGACATACCTCCGTCAAAATCTTGGCCACACAGGAATTGATTTAAATTCAGCTCAATCAAACCGAGTTAGTAATGCCGAGTTAATCAGAGGCTACAGGAGCGGTTATTTACCCTCAGAGCGGAGAGCAATCGAAGGTGGATTGCGAACAGGAAAAGTTAGGACAGTTGTGGCCACAAATGCTCTTGAATTAGGGATCGATATTGGTGCCATGAGTGCTTCAATTCTAGCTGGTTATCCTGGTACGATTGCCTCTACCTGGCAGCAGGCAGGCCGTGCTGGGCGTAGTGAGGATCCATCCCTTGTCATTCTAGTGACAACAGCAAGCCCTCTCGATCAATTCCTCGCTCACAATCCAGGCTATTTCTTCGGCCGGACTCCTGAAAAAGCATTAATTAACCCTGATAATCTATTGATATTATTAGCTCATCTTCGCTGTGCACTGTTTGAATTGCCATTTCAAGTTGGGGAGAGATATGGCAAATTACTAATTGAGGAACTTGAAGAATTTTTTAGCCTTCTGATTCAAGAGGGAGTTGTCCACAAATCTGGAAATAAATTCTTTTGGTTAGCGGATCGTTACCCCGCAGATGGAGTTTCACTACGGGTTGCCTCACCCAGTAAGATCTTGCTCCAAATCCCTCAGGGTGAAGAGTGGACGACGATTGGAGATGTCGATTATGAAAGTGGTCCCTGGTTAGTACATCCGCAGGCAATTTACCTCCAAGAATCTCAAATGTACCTCGTTGATGATCTTAACCTTGAAGGTGGGATCGCCCGATTACATCCTACAGCAGCTGATTTTTACACTGTTCCAAAAGTTAATACCAGTATTGAAGCAATTCATCAGAGTGCTGCGGAAGCTGTTCCTGGGGGAGAAAAGTCGTATGGAGAACTCTCAGTGATTTCACAAGTCACCGGCTACCGCCAGGTGAAGTGGTTTACCCATGAACAACTTGGTTCTGGCGACCTCGATCTTCCAGCAAATGAGCTCAATACGATGGGATATTGGCTATCGATCAATTCAAAGACAGTCGAGAATTTACGCCAGAATGGCTTATGGAGCAATGATGCCAACAAATATGGCCCGGATTGGACTCAACAGAGGGATCGCGCTCGTTCTCGGGATGAATTTCGCTGCCAGGTTTGTGGACTTGAGGAAGGAGATCGTGAGCACCACGTTCACCATAAGACTCCTTTTCGTCAGTTTGACTCACCAAAAACAGCAAACCAGATCAGCAATCTGGTAACTCTCTGCCCTTCTTGCCACCGGAGAGTCGAAACAGTTGTTAAGCTGCGGAGTAGCTTATCAGGGCTGGCTTACGTATTAAATAATATCGCCCCCTTATTCCTGATGTGTGATTCTCGAGATTTAGGAGTATACTCAGATCCCCAATCACCATTGGCAGAAGGAAATCCAACAATTGTTCTCTTTGAACGAATTCCAGCTGGTATTGGATTCTCTCAGCGCCTGTATGAGATTCACACCTCCCTGATCAAGAATGCCTATGAACTCGTCAATCTTTGTACATGTCGTGATGGTTGTCCCTCTTGTGTTGGTCCAGCAGGAGAAAATGGTTTGAGTGGAAAACAGGAAACATTAGCTCTCCTATCTTTGCTTATTGAGCAAAGTAGAATTCCAGATCAAAATTTATCTTGAACATTTTCCAACAGTCATTCGATAACAATGGAATATGAATTCGTTGATATGCCTTCATTATCAGATAGGTTAAAAGCCCTGGGTGTTAATATTGGAGCGGATGGTATTAAACAAATATCAAAGCCTCCGAAATTTCCCATAGAAAGTGTTGTTGAGGGTGAAGAAGTCGATACTCCACTTGGTCAAGCATTTGTGATTGACAAGACTTACACTTCAGATCCTAGAACAGAAAACCTACCATTAGAATTTACGGAATCTTTAGCAAACCTTTCCACATGGATTGGTGATCCCAATATTGTTCGCTATAAACCAGAATCTTTCATCTTCCTGGATACTGAAACCTCTGGCTTAGCCGGAGGCACTGGAACCTATGCTTTTCTGATTGGTATCGGCAGATTCACAAAAACTGGATTTCATTTATCCCAGTTCTTCATGCGAGATCCATTCGAAGAACCCGCTCAACTGGCTGCAGTCTTGGGTACTCTCGAGGATAGTAAGGTCTTAGTGACGTATAACGGAAAATCTTTCGATGTTCCCTTATTAAACACACGCTTCATTTCCAATGGCGAACCACCACCGCTTAAATCATTTGCCCATATTGATTTATTACAT
>JAUWLJ010000171.1 GCA_030613705.1 Chloroflexota bacterium | reverse complement strand
AGGCGATGGCTGGAACCCGGCAGGGGCTTTTTTGGAATCGCGTGAATGGCTACATAGAATTAACGTTTTCACGGCTTTGAGACGATGGCATTGGATTACGAAGGGATTTACTGAATGGCTGAAATTGACGAAGTACCGGCGATTTTGGATGAATTGAGCGATAGTGTTCCAGTTACATTAGATGATGGAGAACAATTGACTATAGAAGTAAGGGGTGGAGATTCCCCGGTATTTGAATACCCCATCAGTTTTGCAGAATTATATGCTTATGATGCCGAAGGGAGATTATTTAAATCTAATAAGGCTCGATATTATGACGAAGATGTAGGTCATTATTATGAAGATTGAAAATATATGCAAATTTTCCGCACTCCCCCACTCTCCCCTACCGGCGGGTATATCACTGTCCAAGCCTACAGACCTACTCCCCTACTTGAAATAGAGTAGGGGATAGGTATTATAAAGTTATGGGGGAAAAGAAAAAGAAGAAGAAAACAATAACCGCAAAACCTGCGGAAAATACTCGACAAATTAGGCAATATAAAAAAGAAAAGTTCATCGAGTTCTTCCCAAGGGATGAAGTGAGAGGAAACATCTCAATGACCTGTGATGTAGTGGGAATATCAAGACAAGGTTATTACGATTGGCTAGAGAAGGATGAATTGTTCCGAGAGAAGATGAAAGAAGCGAAATGTACAACTGGGTAAAGCGGGGAAAGATACCTCACGTCAGAATGGGGAGGAATGTAAGGATACGAGAGAGCGATCTCCAAGCATGGATTGATGTAATTGCATTAATTACGCAATACCTTTCCAGTTGTCGTTTTTGGGAGATCTCTATATCTGGGGATATTAAAGAGTAACCCCCCACGGATAGGAGGTTTCGGAGCGCCCTCGGTGCGATTCGAACGCACGGCCCTTTGCTCCGCAAGCAAATGCTCTATCCACTGAGCTACGAGGGCAGATTGGGGTAATTTTAATATATTTGCTGTGCCTGGTCAACCCCACCGGTTCTACCTATGAATACACCGCTCATCGTGTGCCATACCAGCCGTTCAACAACTGAATCTATGTTTGACGATCCAAATAAAATTGGGATGCCAAATCCCCATCCTGATTTTCACCGGGTGGAATAATTCCTTCTCATGAATTCTCTTTCCTCAAGACTATAGTGATATACTTTATGCGGCATCTTTCACAAATATCCGTGGTTATCTTTACCAGACAACGCATAATAACCTCCGCGGAAGCTCCCTCCAAGCGGATGATCGCCAATAGACAAAAATATGGTTTGGGTATCTCAAAACCACCAAAGGAGAATTCTGAATGCAGATCGTGACTGATAGTGGTACTGATCTCAGCCTGTCAAAAGAGGAACAAAAGGACCTGAATATTCATGTTGTGCCGTTAAATGTCCGCCTGGGCGACGTCACCTACCGGGAAGGGGTAGATATCCAGCCGGCTGAATTTTACCCCCTGCTTGAAAAATCGGAGAGCATGCCAACAACCTCACAACCCTCGGCTGGCGAATTTGCGGATACTTATCGAAAAATCTTGGAAACTGATGGGGATATTCTATCGATCCATATCTCCTCCGGATTAAGCGGTACTTATAACTCCGCGGTCGCAGGTGCGGAACTCCTCCCAGAGGCAAATATCACCGTCATCGATACAAAGACCCTTACCGCGGCTGCCGGTTGGCAGGTGGAGGCAGCCGCCCGGGCTGTAAAAGCTGGTTGGCCGATCGATAAAGTTAAATCACTGATGGAACGCATCAGCGCAGCTAGCGACAGCATTTATACGCTCAGCGATTTGCAGTACCTGATCCATGGCGGGCGTATCAGCCATATGAAAGGTCTTATCGCCTCAATATTAAATATTAAACCGCTGATTGGAGTTGAGAAAGTCAATGGCACTTACGTTCAGCTCGGTCAATCGCGCACATTCAAGCGAGCAGTCGCGGGATTGGTCAAGATCATGAGTGATAAACATGCACCTGGTACACCTCTGCGGGTTCAGGTGCTGCATTCTTTCAACTTCGAAGGTGCGCAGAGGCTGCGAGACTTAGCAGACGAAACCTTTGACTGCACCTGGCTTCCCGAGGGACACATATCCCTTGTCTTGGGTGCCCACACCGGCCCCAGTATGGTTGGAATAGCCTACGCTCCCCAGGCAGAATTTGCTGATATACCTTAATTACTGTCTGTGGAATCCAAACTCTTTCCACCAACAAATTCGAAGCCCCCAAGGATTAAAAAACAGCCCAATCGAAGATCGGGCTGTTTTTTAAATAGATTAGATGGTATCACTCTGCTTTTTGCAGTCGGGCTACCTCCTCGCCGAGTTCCCGGATGCGGCGAGACATGGTCTCGACCAGACGGAATGCCAGGGATGGATCTTCATGCACACGGCGCATGAAATTCTTCTTGTCCACTGTCAGCACACGCGCCTCCCCCAAGGCTCTCACTGTGGCTGAACGGACATCCCGATCGAAGATTGCCATCTCTCCAAAGAATTCCCCCTCTCTGCGCACAGCCAAGCGAATCTCTTGGCCACCCTCCCCAGCGATGATTACCTCAACCTCACCCGCCTGGATCACGAACATACAGTTCCCTTGTTCGCCTTCGCAGATAATTTCTTCTCCATCCTGGTAAACCTTCCCTAAGTCACCGATCGCCATCGCATCCTCCTCCATCAACCCGCGAATAATAAGTTCAAAACTGGTTTTATCGACCAGTCACTGATATCGCCAGATCTCCAACCAAACGAGCTAAAAAGGCTGGGTTCAATGTGCGTATAAAGATATCTCTATAAGGTGCACTGCCGGTAAACATATCCCATAATACCATGCTCATTCTTTTCTTTGAATCAGCTTTTTTCTGCTCATTGGCAGTCATGCGCAAGACTGCCTGCCGAGCAATTTGCTGACCCTGGATGATGCGTGTCACCATGAACATCATCTGTCCAATCATATTGTCAATTTCGATTTTCCGGCAGGCTGGCCAATAATGTTCCTTGAAGTCCTCAGCGGAGATCCCCTGCAGAACGGCGGTCGTCGCCGCAGATTTCGCAGTGCGGTAGGCCGCTCCGATTCCATCCTTATACAGGCGCGTTACGCCGCTATCACCGATAAACACTATGCGGTCGTCGTAAGGCTGCCTGGCTCCAGAGATATTTATACGTGGGGAGCAATTGCATGATCTTGCATCGAAATCCCATGCCGGTGGGAAGACGTTTTGAACTTCTGTGGAACTCATGAAGTTTGCTATTAATTCTTTGTCAATATCTTCTCCCAGCAAGCAGACCGAGACATAATCTCCCTTGGGGATGATCGCCGCGAACTCCAGGCGAGGCAGGTCCAGCAGAAACACATGCATTGACGAACCCATAACTTCCTGAATTTTTTCTTCTCCCAGGTAGTATTCTTGAATGAAGGTCTTGGTCGTTTTTGGAGGTTCATAGTCGAAGTTTAAATTTGCTAACAGCTTCCGAGAGGCAGAATTTACTCCTACCGATATCGTCACCAAATCGTAAGTATGAGGTTCACCTTTGCGGATTTTTATCTGGGGCAGGTCTCCAGCCCATAGGATTTCATCCACCCGCTGATTGATTACGTTAGCCCCTTTTTCAATGGCCAGATTTTGTAGGAAACCATCGAAGCTGCCCCATTTTATCTCCTTGAGATCGCGCGGTCCAGGTCCCCGGTAAACTGCACCAATCCGGGATTCCTGCAACGGAGTCTCGATGCGCACGCTGCCCACATCCATATGCAGCATATAGGAATCAATTCCTCTCTGCACGACTGTCGGCGGCAGGTTGATTCCTTCCGCAGCCAGGTTTTGCACCAAGGACTCGGAGATGATGCCCCCGCACATATTACAGCCAACCGGTCCAGGACGGGTGTAATCGCGCGGTTCGTAGATATCCACCTGGATATCTACACCCATCCTTTCGGCTAAGTCTAATAAAAAAATTGAGAAAAACGAACCTGCTGGTCCCCCACCGATCACACCCACTCGCGAACCATCATCCAGTTGTAGTCCTTTATCTGTCATATGCTGCCTCCTTGTTGGACTTAGACCCTGAGCATGACTGCTGAATTAACTCAATCATTCAATGCTTATCACTGTGCCCTGCTGATGACTACATGATAAAATCCTTTTGGGATAATGAGACGTGTGGTTGGTCAAGAGCTGAACTCAATAATCCTTTATTGAGACTGCTGTGTTAATTACTCTTGCTAACAACTGAGCGCTTGAATTTGACTTAAGAGGGAATAGAATTTCTCACCAGGTCGATTATAATCGAATTTCATATTATCCCTCCAACCAACCACGAGATAGTTTATGATTAGGGTCTAGTTTCCCATTTGGTTAACTTTTCTTACCAAATGTTATGAATATTCGCCGGGCTAAAAGAAGATTCATGTGTTCAGCAAATGTTGAACAGCAGCTTTTTCGAATACAAACCCCAACCAGTATTCCAATTAAATCGCTGCCAGATGAAGAGTTGTCGTAATCAGAATTTGCACAATTATTATAACTTATTCATAATCACCTTTAGTCGCGATCACAGACCACCTTACATCAATGATGGTTACCAACAGCACGAACCCATTTGACCAATTAATCCCCTATTTACCTCCCCATCTAGCCAGGTATGCATCTCCTGGAATCGAATTGGTGGAGATGATGACCATTTCCAACCATCTGCGCTCTGTGCGGGGAGTGCTCTCGACCTATCTTCCACGTTATCTTGTGGCATCCATCCGAAAAGATCACCAACCTGGCCGGATTTCTGGTGGTTTTCGTTACGGCGCGGTCTTGTTTGCCGATGTCTCTGGATTCACCGCCATGTCCGAGAAGTTATCTGTGTTAGGGAAAGAAGGCGCTGAAGAAGTAACCGGCATCGTCAATGATTACTTCACCGCCATGCTGGAGATCAACGACCAACATGGCGGCGACTTGTTGAAATTCGGGGGTGATGCATTGCTGATCTTCTTCGAAGGACATTTGGGTCCGCACAGAGCTCTGGCCACCGGAAAAGCGATGATGGACGCCATGAGCCGTTTCACCCAGGTCCAGACCTCTCAAGGCGTCTTCCCGCTGCGTATGAAGATCGGTATGTCTTCTGGTTCTGTTTTCCTGGCGAGTCTGGGCACTCCGCAAAATATGGATCATGCGGTGATGGGCAGCACTTTATCCAACATGGCTCAATCCGAAAACAACGCCTCCGCAGGTGAGATCGTCGTCGATGATCAAGTGCGGGAGGTGACCGGCGATATTGCCAGTTATTCCACGGTTGTTGAAGGATTCTGGAAATTGGACGAATTGCATAAAACCGTGGAGCTGCATGATGAGTCGCGACCAGATTCTAGCTCAATTAGACCAGATACCGGATTCGATCCCGATATCCTGGCTCATAACTTGACCCTGGATGC
>JAUWLJ010000239.1 GCA_030613705.1 Chloroflexota bacterium | reverse complement strand
AAAGACGGGCATTTTCAATCGCAACCGCAACTTGACCAGCAAATGCAGTCAACAATTCCCGATCTTTAGGATTGAACGGTGAGCGATCCATTTTGTTCAGAATTTCCAGAACACCGATAACGTGATCCTTTACCACTAAAGGGACAACCAGCAGGTCCTTCGTTGAGAAGCCTGTTTTTTCATCAGTGTTAAACCAATCATCACTCTCGCGGACATCATTTTCAATTATCGCTTGCTTTGTCTTCACCACTTTGCCGACCAGTCCAACACCTGCAGGTAATCGCTTTCCCTTTAAATCTGGTCCGACCGGACCGATCGCTACCTCAAAAACCGATTCGCCGGTCTGATCATCCACTAACAATAAGCTGCCAGCTTCACAATCTAGAATCTCAACTGCGCTTTCCATGATGCGGTTCAATAATGGCTCGAGATCGAGGGTGGAAGTCAAGCTGCGAGTGAGTTCATTGAGGGTTGCCATCTGGCGGGCTTGTTTCTGAGATTCTTCGAGCAACCGCGCTTTTACAATAGCACCCGCAACCAAATCCGCCACCGCTTGAAGCAGATTTACCTGTTCTGGTGAGTACATAATCCTTGGATCACGACTACCCAGGCTCACTGCTCCGATGGTCTCTGCCCCAGCATTGAGCGGAACACTCATCCAGGCATAAATATTATCCGAATCCGGAGAAATTCTTCGCCTCTTACATTCTCCAACATAATCCACCGTGACAATGGCATATTGACTGCGCACAACATCAGCTTCAAGACTCTGGTTTACCAGGTATGAATGGTTTTCGCGACTATGAATGCGCTGATTATCTGCAATATAAAAGACATGGTGGTAATCATCCCCTGATTCTGTTTTTAATGTTATGCGGAAATCAACCGTAGTCACAAGTTTCTTTGTCTCGGTATAGAACATGTCCAACAATTCGTCAAAAGCCAATATTTGGTTTATTCCTTCGGCAACTTTAGTAATCGTATCCATCTCGTGGATGCGACGTTCAAGTGCTGACACAACCTGTGAGCGTTCCAAAGCAAGGGAGGCCTGATCACAAAGCGATTCAAGGTAATCAATATCGTGAGTTGAATAAGGTTCTCCAGATTGGCGAGCCCCCAATGCCATCCAACCAACCATCCCTGATTGGCCACGGATTGGAACGAACAATTCAGCTTGCAGCACTGCCAGACGGGCTTGATCCACCAGTAATTTTTCTGGCAGCTTGCTCCCATCTCCCAAGAAAATTGTCCCACTGCGCTTAATTAGCAGATCAACTAATGCACTGCTCCTCGCAAAGCGGATATCGCTACTTCTGGTGCCATCTTTATCGGGTGCAGCAACATAATAAGTATTAGATTCATCAATCGTATAAATAAAGAGTCTTGCGGGGGAAAGTGACCCTCCGACAAATTCATGGAGCAGGAGAAGAATACCCTCAAAGTCAGTCATCCGGGTCAGCTCATGGCCAAAAGTCTGTAGGCTTTCTTGATAAATTTCTTGACCCCGAAAGAAAGCCTGGTCGACTCGTTTCTGGAGACTGGTTCGGAGGGGATAAATCAGCAAGGCAATCAGGAATACAGCGGTCCCAACCAGGATCGGTTGACTGTTCTCTAATAAATCTCCGACCAATAAACTAAGACCACTCACTAATAGTGCATAACTACCAGCCACAAAAACCAGCAAGCTTCCATAAATAATCCCCCGCTTGAGTAAAATGTCTGTTCCTAATAATCGATAGCGTAAAATAGTATAGGTAATAAATATTGGAAAGGCGCTCACTGATAGGAAAATAAATGGAGATAATTGAATGTCTTCTCGAATTAGGCGAATGGAAACCCAGATGAGTAAAGGACTAAATGCGATCCCTGAACCCCATAGGATCAGTCGCGCTTGTTCTCTGACCATTGAAGATGGAGAACCATAACGGCGAATAAGCGTCGATCCGAGGAAGAATACCAATGAGAGGCCAATAAAAATCACCTCCAAGAGCCAGATTGTGGCAAAGCTGCTTGTGTAACCTGAATTCACCTGGATGAATAAAGCAAGCAAGATCAGCACGACTGAAGGGAGATACCCCATGTAACGCAAGCTGGGGAATTGAAAATTAACCCGGACTTGCTCAGGATAAATTAATGCCAAGTTTATCAGCGCTCCTCCAGAAAGCGCAGTCGATATAACCCAAAAGGTTAGCAAACGCTGTGAGGTATAAGCATCAAACAAACAAAACAATCCAATTGCAGTGGCAGTCCCAAAAAGTGAGTATACCTGTCCAACAACATCGTTTCTACGCTGACTGAAAACCCAGATACTGCTGGTCAAGAACACCAATCCAAGGAGATAGGGTAAATAGAAAAAAATCCAGCGCTCATTCAAAGATAAATCATCGTGGATTTTTAACCAATTATCAGCCAGGATGGGTACGCTCACCAGAACAATAACTGCCAGAACCTGGAAAACCAATAGAATCACCAGGTTAAGTTTGTCCCCCCACAGCAGTCGAGGACGTGCGATCGCCACATTCTGCAGGCTAGGCATAGATGGATTGTATTGCAGTGATAAGGGAAGCGCAAGAAAAAAAGGCTATACTAACCAGAGTGTAAGGTTTGAAGCCTTAAATTACGTCTTTTCAATCGTCCTTAGGAAATCTTCAATCGCGATTTGATGCCCAACATCGCGCTGAGCTTTTTCAGAGAGATACCATTTGTGCTCCAATATCTGGCAGTATAGCTCGGCTGGATCACTATCATCGGTGAACAGTGAGTGTATTCCATCCAAAGTAGGTAGGTAAATCTCTTGCAACCATTTAAAGGCTGCCAGGCTGAGCGGTGTGCTGCGGTTGTGAGTCTGTGAAAGTGTCGCTTTAAGTTCGTGGATCTCGTTCATCATCAAGCGAGCCTGCATCTCCTCCGCTTCAACACCTGTTAAACCCAACAGCTGATCTTGATGGAAATTGCGATCTGCAACCAAGACTTGAAATCGGAGTTTGTCACCGATCTCACCGGACTCTAATAGCACTTCACCAATTGAAAAACCTAATGAATTTAATACCTGGATTCTTTCCTGGATACGGTATTTTTCGTTTGGGTTGATGATAATCTGACGGGTGATCTCCTCCCAGAGATTCTGATACCGAATGCTAATCGAGGCGCCCGTATCATCCAGGGGAATTCCGTCCATCAGTAGATTAGCGGCACCTAAACCCGCCAAGTCGCCATCCACATTCTCTTTCATAATCTGTAGATCATGGAAGCGCATGGTTGGAGGGACGATGTCAGGATGAAGTTCAGCAGTCTCGGCATCCACCAGGTAAGCCTGTAAAGCTCCTGCATCGCGCCGGAATAGGGTATTGGACAGGGAACAATCTCCCCAATATACCCCCGTCAAATGGAGTTGAACCATGAGACCGGCGATGGCGTCTAACAAATGATCCCGGTAGCGTAATAGACTTCTGCGCATAAAAAGTGAACGATAAGGTAATGATCGATCGAGAAAACGAGTAATCAATACACTGCGCTTTCCCGTCATGGTATTGGTAACTGCATGCCCAACCGCTGTTACGGCTGGTAAGCGCATCTCCTCCATAGAGAGGAGCAGATTGAATTCATTTTCAGCCAAGTCAGGTGGCATCTCTTTGACCGCATAAATCGTTCCTGAGTAGTTAATAAACTCCACCGGATGGCGGGATAACCCGCGGGGAACATCTTCCAGGTATTGACAATGGAGAGACCATTCGCTCAGAGGATGCTCCCACGGCAGGTCTTGGAAGTCAGGGTGCCCAGGGCGTATAAATATGTTCACCGGTGATAAAGGGGTCATTATCCGATCACTGCATAGCAAACCTACGTGATTGCTCGATATATTCCAGGCTTTGGTGGCGGAAATAAGTGTTATAGAGTGAAGCATAATGTCCTCTCTTATCTAACAAACCATGGTGATCTCCCTCCTCAATAATGCGACCTTCCTCCAGAACGACAATTCGGTCAGCAGCTTTAACGGTTGACAGTCGGTGGGCAATTAATATACTCGTGGTGCCGGTCAGGATCATGCCCAATGCCTGTTGGATCTGCAACTCCGAAAAAGGATCAATACTGGCAGTGGCTTCATCAAAGATAAAGATCGCTGGTTGCTGCGCCAGGACTCTCAAAAGTGAAACGATTTGCCGCTGCCCCATCGATAAACGGGAGCCGCGTTCACCAACTTGAGTGTCCAGACCTTGCGGCAGACTCTCCAACCATTCTCCATCTCCTATCCTGTAAGCCATTTCCTCGATC
>JAUWLJ010000010.1 GCA_030613705.1 Chloroflexota bacterium | reverse complement strand
AATCGTGATCCGCGTCCTGAAGAAGTCAATATTTGCACAAAAACATATCTTGATCGCCAAATTCAAGCGATAAATCCAAAAGTGATCGTAACTTTGGGCCGTTTTTCGATGAACTTGCTCATACCGAATGCCAAGATTAGTAATGTGCACGGTCAACCTGTACAAATTAAAGGGCGATTGGTTGTGCCAATGTATCACCCAGCAGCTGCACTTCACCAAGGATCATTGAGGCCAGTCATCGAGAATGATTTTTCGCAATTACCTCGATTGATTGCAGAACGTGATAGCGCACCGCAATCTCAAGGTGATGAGTTTAAAGACGAGCAAGAGCCCAAGCAGCTGAGTCTCTTTTGAGGTATCGAATGAATACAAGTCAAGAAATCCTTCAAGAAAAAATTCGTGATCGTTCTGCCAAGATCGTCATACTTGGACTTGGATATGTCGGTCTACCTTTGGCGGTAATTTTTGCTGAAGCTGGTTTTGATGTGATCGGGGTAGAACCAGATTCAAGGAAAGTGGAAATCCTCAGTCGTGGAGAAAGTTACATTCAAGATGTCCCCACCAACACGCTAGCCCCATTAATCCAGTCTGGAAAGCTGCGCGCAACCACCGATTTTTCGGTGCTGACAGAGGCAGATGCAGTGAGTATCTGCGTGCCAACTCCCTTGAGAAAGACCGGTGACCCCGATCTTTCCTTTATTTTGGCCGCTACGGATGAGTTGGCAAAATTCATGCACCCAGGCTTAGTGGTTGTGCTTGAATCCACGACCTATCCGGGGACGACACGTGAAATAATGCTGCCAAAACTGACCGAAAAAAGTAAATTAGAAGTTGGAGAGGATTTCTTCCTTGCCTTTTCTCCTGAACGAGTTGACCCTGGACGCGAGGATTGGACCACCTACAACACGCCAAAAGTGATCGGTGGGATCACGCCAGCTTGTTCAGAAGTCGCCTCGCTTTGGTACCAACAAGCAATAGAGACTGTTGTCCCGGTGTCCTCCGCGGAGAGCGCGGAGATGGCGAAATTACTCGAAAACACTTTTCGAATGATCAATATCGGTCTGGTCAATGAAATGGCAATCATGTGCGATCGCTTGGGATTGGACGTGTGGGAAATTATCGATGCTGCGGCAACAAAGCCTTTCGGATATATGAAATTCACTCCAGGTCCAGGTCTAGGAGGACACTGTATCCCAATCGATCCACTTTATCTTTCCTGGAAGTTAAGGGCTTTGAACTACACCGCGCGCTTTATCGAACTGGCTTCAGAAATCAACACGGGGATGCCCCGTTATGTGGTCAGCAAAGTGCAAGATGCTCTTAATGATCAAGCGCGACCACTTAACGGCAGTCGAGTTTTAGTGATCGGTGCGGCTTACAAACCAGACGTAAATGATATCCGCGAGTCACCGTCCTTGGACATTATCGGGTTGTTGCGCCAGAAAGGGGCTGAAGTCAATTACCACGATCCGTATATTCCCAGGATAATCCATGATGATTGGTCTTTAGAGAGTGTATCTGATGTCATCGAAAGTGCACGCACCACGGATTGTGTCGTGATCGTCACGGATCATACGATTTATGATTACCAGAGTATTTTGGAACAAGCACCGCTAATTGTCGATACCCGCAATGCACTCGGCGATGCTGGTCGGAACAACCCGAAAGTGATCCGATTGTGATCAATTAAGTAGAGCAGCTTATAAGGAGTGATTACCTGTATGGCCCGTTATTTTCTCACTGGTGTTGCTGGTTTCATCGCTGCCCGAGTAGCAGAACTGTTGCTGGAGGCCGGACATGTGGTGGTCGGAGTTGATAATCTGAATGATGCATACGATGTCCGCATGAAGGAATATCGTTTGGGACGTTTGATCGACAGGCAGGGATTTAGCTTCGCAAAACTGGATATCTCGGATCGGCAAGAACTGGTTAATTTCTTTCAAAGCGAAGTCATGGAGAGTGGGGAACATAATTTCGAAGCAGTGATTAATCTGGCAGCCAGGGCCGGGGTCAGGCAATCGGTGGAGGATCCTTGGGTTTATTTGGATACGAATATCACCGGAACCCTAAACTTATTAGAACTTTGCCAGCAATATGATATCAACAAATTCATCCTCGCATCGACATCCAGCCTTTATGGTGCAGATGCACCACTGCCAACAGCCGAGGAGGCGAATAGTGATCGCCCTCTCCAACCCTATGCTGCCAGCAAGAAAGGAGCAGAAGTTTTGGCGCATTCTTACCACTTTTTATATGGTATTGATGTGACGATATTCCGCTATTTCACGGTTTATGGACCTGCAGGCCGCCCTGATATGGTCATGTTTCGTTTTGTACAATGGATTTATGAAGGGCAGAAATTGAAGGTTAATGGAGATGGAGAACAATCCCGCGGCTTTACTTATGTGGACGATATTGCCCGGGGAACAATCCTGGGGCTAAAACCATTGGGATACCAAGTGATTAATCTCGGGGGTCATGAAACTGTCAAGATTAATGAACTAATCACCCTGTTTGAAGAAAAAATCGGTCAAAAGGCGGATATTGAGCACCGTCCAGCACATCCTGCCGATATGAAGACCAATTGGGCAGATGTGGAAAAGGCGGAGGAACTGTTAGGATGGAGACCAGAGGTATCTCTTAGCGAAGGGATTGCCAATCTTATCTCCTGGTACCAGGCAGAGCGAGCTTGGGCCAGTCAGATAATAACCGATTAGGTGTAAGGATCTTACCCGGTTAGGACCGATGCCTGTATCGCCGACCAGCAAGTTTGGCGGGTTGTTCAATCGCCTGTTTGGTAATGAATTAATCCAAAGGGTAGTAAAGAATTCGGGGTATTTGTTCAGCGGCACTGGTGTTGCCGCAGCTTTGAGCATGCTCCAAAGTATTCTAGTCGCTCGCCTCCTTGGTGTGACAAATTTTGGCATTCTAGGAACGATTATCCTTTTCACCAGTGTTGTCAATAAATTCACCTCATTTCGGATGAGCGAATTAGTGATTAAGTACGTGGGTCAATATATTGTTGAAGGCGATGATATTGGCGCAGCTGCTGTATTCAAATCAGCAGCAATCCTTGAAACGCTAACTTCGTTTTTTGCATTCGGATTGATCTGGTTGTTAGCTCCACTGGGCGCACAATATATCGCCAAGGATGTCTCCACAACAAATTGGTTTATCCTTTATGGCTTGATCGTTCTGGCTAATTTTATGGCGGAGAGCTCTACCGGTCTGCTGCAAATATTTGACCGTTATAAATTCATTGCTGGTATAACCATTGGGCAGAGTATATTGACCTTGAGTCTGATTGCTCTGGTGTATATCAGTCAGGGGGGCTTGTATGAGATTGTTCTGGCATATATGGGCGGCAAGATCGCGGGAGCGATTGCCTCCGCCGTGGCTGCTGTTGTACTGGCAACCCAACGCTGGGGTATAGGTTGGTGGCGGGCTCCGATTGGGTTGCTGCGTGATCGCACGCGTGAATTGGTCCGATTCGCTTTCAGCACAAACATAAGTGCCACCATCAACCTGGTTAACAAGGATGGAGAATTACTTTGGGTATCTGCCTTGACCGGTCCGACGGGGGCGGGATATTACAAATTGGCATTGAGCCTCGCAAATCTGATCCAACTGCCGGTCAGTCCATTACCCCAGGCAACCTATCCCGAATTATCCCGTGAAGTCGCGGGAAAGAATTGGGGGAATATGCGTTATGTCTTGCGTCAGGGTTCTTTCATGGCATTTGCATATTCAGTTGCGGCAGGATTGTTTTTAATTATCTTCGGAAAAGCCTTGATCGCCTTTTTCTACACACCTGAGTTCTTACCGTCCTATCCTGCTTTACTCATATTGATGGTCGGATTACTGGTAGCGAATACATTTTACTGGAATCGAATTGCCCTGTTATCCTTGGGATTAGCAGATTATCCAGCGAAAATTAATTCAATCGCCGCGGTACTCAAAATTATCGGCATGATCACGATCGTACCTATATTTGGTTATCTAGGAAGTGCGGCATTGCTGTCCGGATTTTATATCTTTTCTGTATCATTGAATGTCCGTAAGACTTTCCGAGAATTGAAAATGCGCCGGAGTGAGCCAATATGAAAGTGGCGACCATAGCTCCGACATTTATCCCTGCCAGGCGAGCTAACACCTTGCAAGTGATGAAAATGACCCAAGCTTTTGCCAACCTGGGAAATGAAGTCCGTTTGGCAGTCCCAGAAGTCTCAGGTGATACCTGGGAAGGTGATCGCAGTTGGAGTTCGCTCTCCGATCATTATGGGCTTGATAACCAGTTTCCCATTGCATGGTTACCCTCAAGTCCCAGATTGCGCAAATACGATTATGCCTGGTATGCTGTTCGTTGGGCGCGAAAATGGAACGCGGATGTCATTTTTACTCGCCTTCCTCAAGCAGCTGCAATCGCTGCGAACCTGGGCCAAATCACTATCCTAGAAGTACACGATTGTCCTCAAGGCACCATGGGTCCCATGCTATTTCGGATGTTTTTAAGGGGGAGAGGGGCCAGGCGGCTGGTTGTGATATCGAAGGTTTTAGCAATGGATTTACGGACTGGATTTGGATCTCCGGAAGTACCACCTTTCACACAGGTCATCCCAGATGGGGTCGACTTGGCCCGATATACGAATTTACCCGAACCGTTTGAAAGTCGTCGTGAGCTGATTGGGAATTTTAAACTCCTGGATGATAAACTTGAAACCTTGTTTCTTGCCGAAAGATTTACAGCTGGTTACACGGGGCATCTTTATCCTGGTCGCGGGATATCTCTGATCCTGGAGTTAGCACAGCGTTTACCAGAGATGAATTTCCTGATTGTGGGCGGAGACCCCCTGGATGTAAATCGGGTCCGGCGAAGGGTTGTTGAACACAAATTGCAGAATGTGACTCTGACAGGATTCGTTCCGAATTCTGATTTACCTAGATATCAATCCGCCTGTGATGTGCTGCTGATGCCGTATCAACGACAAGTATCAGCCTCATCCGGTGGAGACATCTCCCGTTACCTGAGCCCGATGAAGTTATTTGAATATCTGGCCTGTGGCAGAGCGATCTGTTCAAGTGATTTACCCGTTTTAAGTGAGGTGTTATCCTCTGATATCGCAATTCTCCTGCAACCTGATGATGTAAACGCTTGGGTGGCAGCTCTTCATGAATTATCTGGTGATCCCTTACGCCGGAAGGACCTGGCTTCAAGAGCCCAGAGAGCAGCAGGAGATTATTCCTGGGAAAACCGGGCTAGGCAAATCTTAGCCGGTATTCAAGAAGGAAATCCTGAGTAGAGTCAGGCACCTCCTGATCAATTGCAGCAATTTACGCATGATAGATAGATTACCTTCAATTAATAGAGATTTGAGACTTGGGTGGTTTATATGGGTGGGGATAGTTCTAATTGGCCTCTCAATGTTCTTAGCCTGGGTGTCAAGTGGTTTTGAAGACATACAGAGTTGGGGAATGTTTTTAGTAATTAATCTTTTAGCAGGTGGGATAATGTTGGGGGGATGGTTGGGGGTAAAAGCCGATAAATCATTTGATTTGCCGAATTGGTTGGGTTGGTTGATGATTGGGGCAGCGGTATTAAGGTTATCAGCTGCGGTAATCTGGTACGCAGGTTTGCCGAGTTGGGGATATGGAACAGAGGTTGAGCAGGCTGGTTATATCATGGCAGATGCCCATGCGAGGGATACTGCAGCCTGGGAACTGGCCCAATCCGAAAAACCACTTTTGACTGCGTTCGGCGCATATCGCAAAGTTGATCAATATGGCGGAATGATGTATCTCAGTGGGTTAGTTTACAGAACCCTGGGAGGTGTTCAACATTTCCCCATACAAATGAGCGTCTTGACAGCCTCGTTTTCAGCCTTAGCCGTATTGTTTACCTGGGCATTCGCCAGGCGGTTATGGGGAGAGAAAGTGGCTCTTCTGGCAGCGTGGATTCTGGCATTATTCCCAGATGCCGTCATTCTAGGAAGTTCCCAGATGCGGGAAGCCTTCTTGATGACCTTGGTCGCTGCCGCGCTCTATGGCTTGGTTCGATACACCCAAGATAAAACATGGTCAGGTCTGGCTTGGCTGGTTTCCAGTCTCTTGTTGATGTTACCTTTTTCCCCACCCATCGCTGGGATTTTCCTGGTGATGATCATTATCATCGCCTTATCGATGGAGGGGTTGCAGGTTTTCCGCCAGCCGCGATTTTGGGTTATTCTGGTTGGGATCGCCTTAGCGGCGGTATTAGGGATCTGGCTTGCCTGGGAGCGCATCGCTCCAGAGGGGATAAATAATCCTGTGGCATTGGTGAACTGGTGGTTCCGGGAGACGGCGCGCTGGCAGGCATACTTTGTTAAACACTCTTCGCCTTTGATCAGGAGAATATTTAATACAACTCCTGATTGGATCCATACCCCAATTTTGTTAGGGTATGGTGTGCTCCAGCCATTTCTCCCTGGTGCATTATTGGACCAAGGTGCCCCGATTTGGAAAGGGATTGCCATCTGGCGATCCCTTGGATGGACCATCCTGCTGCCATTCTTATTGGCTGCTCCAATCTTGCTTTGGGGATGGAAAGAAAAACGAAGATTAGCGATAGGGTTATTAATTGCTATGTGGATGGGGATCCTGATCGCTGCATTAAGGAGCGGTGGCGATCTTTGGGACAATCCCAGGTATCGGGTTGTTTTTATTTGTATACAAGTTGTATTGGTGGCGTGGGTATGGTCTTCACAAAGGGAAAGCAAGAACCCTTGGTTGTGGCGCATGGTCATTGGACTTGGGATCATCCTGGCCTGGTTTGTTCCTTGGTATCTGCAACGCAGTGGTCAGATAATTTGGCCAATCCACAATGTATTCGTAACGCTTGGACTTGGTTTGGCAAGTGCAGTAATCGTTCTCTTGTGGATGTACTTGAGGGGGAGAAACAGGGGAGAAAATGAGCGTTTTCAGATGGATTCTCCTGCGGATAAGGACTGATTATTAATTCTGAAAGTGCAATTTGTAGAAACCCTCCTTTGGGAGCTTGATTCTATCCGAAATAGGGTTATAATTCAGCCGTTGAATTATAGATTTGGGAGGCTGCAGATGCCGACAGCAATTATCACCGGAATTACTGGTCAGGATGGCTCCTATCTTGCTGAGTTTTTATTGGCTAAAGGATATGACGTGGTGGGTATGGTTCGTAGATCAAGCACTGTGACATTTCAGCGAATCAAACATATCCAGGACGATATCACCATAATCCAGGGAGATTTGCACGATCAAAGCTCCCTCGTGGACGTCATCGAGAGGCATCGACCCGATGAAGTATACAATTTGGCTGCGCAGTCTTTTGTTCCGACTTCTTGGAACCAGCCTGTGCTCACTGGGGAAGTAACTGCCTTGGGAGTAACGCGTCTCTTGGAAGCAATCCGGTTGATCAATCCACAGACCCGGTTTTACCAGGCTTCTTCCAGTGAAATGTTTGGGAAGGTCCGCGAAGTCCCCCAGAGTGAAAACACTCCCTTCTATCCGCGAAGCCCTTACGGCGTGGCGAAAGTCTACGCGCATTGGATCACTGTGAATTATCGCGAATCGTATGACTTATATGCTGTCTCTGGGATTTTGTTCAATCATGAAAGTCCGCGGAGAGGCTTGGAATTCGTCACGCGTAAAATTAGTTATGGTGTTGCCAGAATTAAACTTGGTTTGACCAATGAACTGCGTTTGGGCAATCTTGAATCCCGGCGTGATTGGGGTTTTGCTGGCGATTATGTTGAGGGGATGTGGTTGATGCTGCAGCAGGGAACACCTGAAGATTTTGTCATCGGTACAGGTGTCACACAATCTGTGCGGGATTTGTGTGATCTCGCCTTCAGTCATGTTGGCTTGGATTACAACGATTTTGTTGTCCAGGACCCTCGTTTCTATCGCCCCGCGGAAGTTGATCTCCTGGTTGCCGATCCAAGTAAAGCTGTAAAGGATTTAGAATGGCAGCCAAAAATCGGATTTGAAGAATTAATTCATTTGATGGTTGATGAGGATCTAAAACGCTTGGCTCTTGAAATCGATTAATCTGAGCAGGATAGAATTCCCCAAATTTCCGATTTACCATGAACCATGCTTTTCTAATACATCTTATACAATAGATTAAATGTCAATTCAGGTAAACGATCGGTACTAAAAAAGGTAGGAGTCTAACGGAATACAGCTTTATAATATGCCGATTAAACGAAGATAGTCAGTCAACCTGAAACATGCGAAAATTAGCTGTTATTCATGAAACCCCGCAGGTGTAAGCCCTTGACCTGGGACAGACAAGAGTTATAATTCAGTCATTGAATTTTGGAAATCACTATGGAAACATCACCTGATCCTAACCGGGAAATGGTTCTACTCGAGAGAATAGAGTATGACCCAGATATCAACCAAGCCACGCTGGCGGCACATTTGGGAGTTGCTGTAGGCACTGTCAACTGGCATTTGAAGCGATTCGTTGAGAAAGGCTATGTGAAAGTAAAACGTGCCCAAAGACGAAAATTGCGCTATATCATCACACCGGAAGGAATAGCGTTCCGGGCACGCTTGACCATGAACTACATCGAACAATCAATGCGCCTGTACAGGTTGGTTCGTGAACGCGTGCGCGAGGCGCTGATTGATCTCAAGATGGCTGGTTTCAACACTGTGCGCATCCAGGGTGATGGCGATATTGCTGATATTTGCCATTTAACTTGTATTGAGCAAGGGATAACGATAACTGAGTCACCTGAATCCCCGCTGCTTGAGCTCCGTGACCTGAAAGTGATTTTACATCTCGGACAATCGCCAGAGGAGAAGTTCATGGTCGGTGACGGTCAGGACTAATAGATGGTTCAAGTTAGCGCGGAAAAACACGTCTTGATTACTGGAGGAGCAGGGTATTTAGGTTCCCTTCTCTGTGGACACTTGCTGCGACTTGGGTATTCGGTCACAGTGGTGGATGATTTGCTTTACGGCGGAGAATCCCTCCTGGCGTATTTTTCCCACCCTCGCTTCCATTTTGTCAGAGCGAATGTGTGTGAGCCACGCACGATACGAACCGCAATCGATCCCAATATGCCTGTCCCTGAAGCAATTCTTCACTTGGCAGGGATAGTTGGTTTCCCAGCCTGCCAGGCTGTGGGAAGGCATGTCGCTTGGAGGTACAACGTGGAAGCCGCCGAACAGGTTTTTGATCAGGCGGTTGGGCTGGGAGTCGAACGCTTCATATTTGCTTCAACCTATAGTAATTATGTAACGTCTCGGAAAGATGATCCCGCTACCGAGGAATCATCATTAAATCCACAATCTTTGTATGCTGAAACAATGGTTGGCGTTGAGAAATTCCTTATCGCCCAATCCGAATCACCCTGTGCACCATTAGTTTTTCGAATGGCTCATTTATATGGTCTTTCACCGCGACCTCGATTTGATTTGATCGTCAACCAGTTTGTCTGGGAAGCTTACAGTAAGCGAGATCTCTTGATCTACCAGCGAGGGTATGCGCGATCCTTCATGCACGTGCGCGATGCTGTGCGCGGCTTCGTTCTTGGTTTACAAAGCGAAAAGGTAAAAGTTCGCGGCCAGATCTTTAACCTTGGTTCAGCAACTGGCAATCTTTCAAAGGATAAAATCGTGGAGGTCATCCTCAAACGCTTACCTGAGACGACAGTGCGCTATAAAGACCTCACGTTTGGCGGTGACATGCGAGATTTTTATGTTTCTTTTAAAAAAATCCGGGAGATTTTAGGATTTGAGACTCACTTTACTATTGAAGATGGGGTCCGGGAGGTTCTCAATGCACTGCGAACCGGCATAATCGATAACCCAAAGGACCAACGGTACAGGAACGCGAAATTTATTGTTTCATGAGAAATTGATATTATGCAATCTGAAATGAAATCTTTTTCTGGGCAAGAATCATCTTTCTGGGCTGATCAGAAGGTGATTGTTACCGGAGGGGCAGGCTTTTTGGGAACATACGTGGTTGACAAGCTCAGACGACGAGGAGCCAAAGAAATTATCATTCCGCGCATCGAAAAGTACGATTTGACTGAAATCCAATCGATCAACCAGCTTTTTGACGATCATGGCATTCCGAAATTAGAAAAAGTGATATCCGAAAAACCTGCTCCTGGCAATAAAGTGATCATCATCCATTTGGCTGCTCTTGTTGGCGGGATCGAGGCGAACCGTCGCAGACCTGCAGAATATTTTTATACGAATCTGATGATGGGAACCCAGCTGATGCATGAAGCCTGGCGGCGAGGTGTGGATAAATTTGTGGCGATTGGGACGATTTGTGCATATCCCAAATTCACCCCCTTGCCATTTAACGAAGAAAACTTGTGGGATGGTTATCCCGAGGAGACCAATGCCCCTTATGGGTTAGCGAAAAAGATGTTGTTAGTCCAGGCTCAGGCTTACCGTCAGCAATATGGATTTAATGGACTCTATTTATTGCCAGTAAATTTGTATGGGCCAGGAGATAACTTTGATTTGCAGACATCACACGTGATTCCAGCATTAATCCGCAAGTGCATTGAAGCGCAAGAGCGTGGTGAAGATCATATTGTTGTCTGGGGAGATGGTTCTCCGACGCGTGAATTCCTCTTTGTAGAGGATGCTGCAGAAGGGATCCTTCTGGCAAGTGAGAACTACAACGATTCCGAGCCTGTCAATCTTGGTTCAGGGAAAGAGATCAGTATCAAGGATCTGGTTCAAACAATAACTCATTTGACGGGTTTTTCAGGTGAATTGGTCTGGGATACTTCAAAACCGAACGGTCAACCGCGCAGGATTTTGGATACAAGCCGAGCTGAAGAACACTTTGGTTTCCGAGCCCAAACGAATTTTGAAGATGGACTACGGAAGACAATCAAATGGTATCGCGATTATCGAGAAGAATGAAATGATCTATGTAGAGATCGCAAACAGAAATAATAGGTTTTGCAATTCTCATGACTGAACCATCTATTACCGCGCAGCATGATGAGGAAATAATCTTCATCAAACCAACCAAAGGCTGGGGTTCGCTCAATCTGCGTGAGCTTTGGCTGTATCGCGAGCTAATTTATTTTCTCACCTGGCGTGATCTCAAGGTCCGCTACAAACAGACTGTGCTGGGCGCCGGGTGGGCGATTTTGCAGCCTGTACTTTCAATGATTGTTTTCAGCATTTTCTTTGGTAATCTTCTTAACGTCCCCTCTGAGGGAGTACCATATCCAATCTTTGCCTATGCTGCCCTCTTGCCTTGGGGCGTGTTTGCAAAAGCTCTCAATGATACAGGTCGCTCATTAGTTTCAAATCGAGCGATGCTGACAAAAATATACTTCCCACGGATGGCCATTCCCCTGGCATCCGTGTTTTCTAGTTTAGCAGATTTTCTTATCGCATTTGTCGTCATGCTGGGATTGATGTTGTACTATCGCATTGCTCCAACTTCAAATATCTGGACTTTACCATTCTTCTTGCTTCTAGCTGTGATAACAGCATTAGGGGTGGGATTATGGCTATCTGCCATGAACGTACTTTACCGAGACATCGGTTATATGATCCCCTACATAACCCAGTTATGGTTTTACCTCACCCCGATCGTATATTCCTCGCGCGAAGTTCCTGCACAATGGCAATTTTTTTACGCTTTAAATCCAATGGTGGGGGTGGTAGAGGGTTTTCGATGGGCATTATTAGGTACAGCCGATGCACCTGATCCGATGATCGCAGTATCAGCAATTATTTCGGTAGTGATTTTTATTAGCGGCATGTTTTATTTTCGACGAATGGAACGGACTTTTGCAGATATGGTTTGATTGACTAAATGGTAAATAGGTAGAGGGAAGAGATGTTTTTTTTGTAAACCCTTACCCTGTTTTCAAATATTATGGATAATATTGCTATTCGAGTAGAAAATTTAGGAAAACAGTATCGCATTGGATTAACTCCGATGCGTTACCGAACTATGAGGGAATCTTTAGTAGAGTCGATGAGTCTCAAGTCGCGATCGAAACGGGCTGCAATTAAAGAGGAGATAGGGACGATTTGGGCTCTGCGTGATGTTTCATTTGAGGTCTACAAAGGCCAGGTTTTAGGCATTATCGGTCGTAATGGTGCCGGGAAGAGCACTTTGCTCAAGATTCTCTCCCGGATTACTGAACCTACCGAAGGATATGCTGAAATCCATGGAAAAGTCGGTTCATTGCTCGAAGTCGGTACTGGTTTCCATCCGGAATTATCGGGGCGAGAGAATATCTTTCTCAATGGAGCCATCCTTGGTATGAGGCGGGAAGAGATTGAGCGGAAATTTGACGCGATAGTAGCTTTCTCAGAGGTGGAAAAATTTATTGACACTCCGGTAAAACGCTTTTCTAGCGGCATGTACCTGCGCCTAGCCTTCGCCGTAGCTGCTCATTTAGAACCCCAGATTTTGGTTGTTGATGAAGTCCTTGCGGTGGGAGATGCTGAGTTCCAACGAAAATGCTTGGGGAAGATGAATGATGTGGCTAAAGAAGGACGAACAGTGATCTTTGTCAGCCATAATATGTCCGCCATTCTTCGATTAACAGAGGAGACCATCCTTCTCGATCAAGGTCGTATCGTCCTGCGTGCACCCACCCCTCAAGCAGTGGATCACTACATGGCTTCCGGATTCTCTCAGTCAGGGGAACGCACCTGGGATATTGATGAGATTCCCACTGAGGCAGCCCCATTTCGGCCGATTGCATTGCGTGTCAGCGACCATAACCAACGCAGATTGGATAGGGTTCGTTCTACCGATCCGATATGTATTGAGGTGGAATATGCCTTGGATGCACCGATTAAGGGTTTACGAGTAGGGATATATGTGCAGACTACGCGAGGCGAATTTGTTTTGACTTCATTTGATACAGATTCCACTCAGCAATTTGAACGCTATAGTGTGCGTTCTGAAGGACACTATATTAGCAAATGCACACTACCTCCCGATTTCTTGAATGAGGGGCAATATGTTCTGGGAATTAATGCCAGCTCTTACAGGGTGAAACGCTATTTCCAAGATGAAAATGCTCTAGTTTTTACTGTGGATGGTGCCGGTGCTCCGGGGAAGCAGTGGCCTGAAAGACGTCTTGGACCAGTTCGACCACGCCTTGAATGGAATATAGATGTAAGATGAAATCAAAAGCTGCCGTAAAAAAAATTCTGGGTGAATTGCCTCTTACTGCTGATATCTATTGGTTGATCCAGCAATCGGAGGAACCTCCGACAAAAAACTATTATCTGAATAAGCTGGAGGATGCTCTGCCGCGCTGGGTCGATCAGGTTACCAGTTCTGATTATCACTCAAAAATAGATGGAAAGAGAGTATTGATTTTCGCTGCACTCCATTATTGGATTTCACATATTGCATTGGTAGGGACGACCTTATCTGGATTAGGTCACGATGTAGTTTTGATGTACCTGCCTTACGCAAGGTGGGAAGAGCCCATAAATCGATTTGATTTGCGTCGTCAAGATTTATATACTCGGCGTGTCTTACAAAGAGCAGACCCGATCCTGAAAGCGGTCTCCTTATTAGATGTTAAAGGACTAAAAGATCCGCTACCTGAACCATTGAAACAAGCTGTTGATGAGATATCACTGCGTGACACCCAATATACTACACAACTAGAAAAAGTTGACCGAGACAGTGATCTCTATAAACTTAGATTGGCGCGCAATACAGAAGCTGCACTTAAAGCTATAAATTGGCTGATGACACACTCTCCGGATGTTGTAATTATCCCCAATGGAAGCATCCTGGAAATGGGAATTTTTTATCAAGTAGCGAATTATCTCGATATCCCAACAATAACATACGAATTCGGTGAGCAACGCAACCGAATCTGGTTGGCTCTGAATAAGGAAGTCATGCGGCAAGAGACTGATGATTTATGGGCTGCATTCAGAGACCGCCCGATAACCAATAACGAGTTGGAGAAAGTTCGAGACTTATTCGGTTCTCGTCAAAAAGCTGATTTGTGGAAAAATTTTTCTCGTCGTTGGCAGATCTTACCCAGTCAAGGTGGTGAGCAAGTACGCCAGTCTCTTGGATTGGATGATCGTCCTGTAGCACTTCTCGCGGCGAATGTAATTGGAGATAGCCTGACCTTGGGTCGACAAATGTTTAGCAACAATATGACGGAATGGCTTGAGCGTACTGTGAAATATATTGCAGAACGATCAGATCTCCAGCTCGTGGTGCGCATCCATCCCGGCGAACGACACACAAAGGGCCCTTCTGTCGCAGAGATTGTCAACCAAGCGCTCCTAACTATTCCCGAGAATATCCGCCTGATCAGTGCAGATGATCAGATCAATACTTACGACTTACTCGAGATTGCAGATCTTGGATTGGTATACACAACAACCGTTGGTTTGGAAATGGCAATGAGTGGTGTACCTGTTCTCGTGGTCGGTCAAACTCACTACCGTGAGAAGGGATTTACCTTCGATCCAAAATCATGGGAGGATTATTTCTCTCTGTTGGAGAGATTTGCGCAAAATCAACAATCCTTCCATCTTACCTCTGAACAAGTGGATCTCGCCTGGCTATATGCTTACAACTTCTTCTTTGAATATCCAGCACCTTTTCCCTGGCCCATGCCGCGTTTCTGGAAGGAATTGGAAGATTGGCCGATTGAAAGAGTGCTTTCGGCAGAAGGTTTAGCTGAATATGGTGACACCTTTCGTTACCTAGTTGGAGAGCCGCGGAAATGGACAACCTCATAGATGCTAATTTTCTTGGCTTCTGCGATGAACTCCAAGATGAAAAAATTAGGCATAAACATCATTAAATGTTTGAATTTCGAATGAACGAGAAAAAATCTCTACGCGATCATCCCATCTTTATTTGTGGTCACCCGAAATCGGGAACTACATTGCTGGTATCTTTATTAGATTCTCACCCCCAATTGATCGTTTACCCGAATGAGACTTTTTTCTTCCGTGGTTTCATACCCGAGACGAGAAAACGCGATCTTGATGAGAATATTACACTCGCTCAACGCTATCTGCTTCATTTTTTTGACCGGGGATTGAGCTACCCGGATAACCCAGAACCAATTATGTCAATGCCAGATCAGTATTTCATGGATTATGCGAAAACTTGTCAGGCAATGCAACGGGAAGTTGATGCAAATGGTGTTCGACATGATGGCGATTTGCTCAGCGCTGCGATTATCGCTTACGGACGGGTACATAGAAAGATTTCCCCGGAAACGATCTATTGGATCGAGAAAACACCATATAATGAGCATTTTTCTGAGAGCATATTTAAGTGGTGGCCTGAGGCACGTTGCATCCATATCGTGCGCGATCCTCGTGATAATTTCCTAACTTACAGGCGGAAGCATGGGGGATTATCAGCAGAAGATTTTGCCGTGGGATGGAACTCAAGTTTAAGTGCGGGTATGCAGAATCGAAAGTACTATGGAGAAGATCGCTACCTCATTCTGCGCTATGAGGATTTGACGAATGAGCCGGAAAATAGTTTACAGGAGCTGATCGTTTTCCTCGGAATCACGGACGATAAGATATTACGAATTCCAACGAATGACGGCATACCCTGGGAAGGCAATTCTCTGTTCGGTGATAAATTTCAAGGAATTAGCAATAAGCCAGTAGGCAGGTGGAAGCGGGAGCTTGATGATAGAAATGTCAATATTATTGAATCGATTTGTGCAGATTATATGGAAATCGAAGGATATGAATTTCAAAAGAGATCTCAACTAAAATCGTATTTCATTCTATGGAAATGGAGACTCAAGCAGGTCCCATCTTTGCGAGGCGATTTCTCTAAAATGATGAAACAGAGATTTGGTATGCTGCCGCATTAAATATTTTTAACTCCTGGGAACGCAAGATGGATTTGAATTTCTTGTTTGAATAATCCTCATTCCAGCTTGACCTGAAATAATTTTGATCAACGTTCAGAAATTGTTATGAATAAGAAGAAATCGTTAAGTCATCTTAAAAGGCGTAGTATCCTGTGGATATCAAAACACTACCGTGAATTGACATCCCATGATCGTATATTACCCAATTACATTATCATTGGTGTTCAAAAAGG